>QIGJ01000075.1 GCA_003229995.1 Gammaproteobacteria bacterium
TTGGCAGCTTCCATGTGTTTTTTGACAGGATTAGCACATTCGGCTTTGGGCAATGTAACGCCTGCTTTGGACTTGGTCATTGCTTCTTGTTTGTTATCCGCACACCATACAGAAACTGCCTTGAAGTAAGACGGTGTATCCACACCTGAGCGGGGGAAGGCCATGTAGCGAATGGCGATACCCAGTTTATTATACTCATCCATTTCTTTGTGCATTTTTCGGCAGTAACCGCAATCGATATCGGTAAACACGGTAATAGTATGTTTCACTTTTTTCGCTTCCGGTGAAAACACGACCATGTTTTTTACGTCCATATCCTGCACAATTTTGGCACGTCCCACACGACGTTTGTCTTCTGTCAGATTCGTGCGACTTTTTAAATCGTACAAATCACCTTCCAGCATGTAACGGGCATCAGCCGAGATATAAAGAATCTGCGACCCATAAACGGCCTCATACACACCGGGAAAAGCAGCCGGTTTGATGCTGTCTGCCTTTGTTTGTGGCATCAATTCAGACAGCACTTTTTGAATATTGGCAATTTCTTCGGCTTCATCGGCCGTCGCCTGTACCGCAAAAGTAAAGCCTGCAAGAAAAACGAGGCTGATCATGCTATTTATTATTAACTTGTTGATAATTTTTTTCATGCTGCTTTTTAAACCTCGTTTTAAAAATTCGTTGGTTAATCTCGAAAATTAGTATACTGCAAAGGCAAATCCAGTTTCTGATCTTTCAACATGGCCATTACCGCCTGCAAGTCATCCCGCTTTTTGCCTGTCACCCGCACTTGCTGATCCTGAATCGCAGACTGTACTTTGAGTTTGGCCTCCTTGATCCATTTCACGATCTTTTTCGCCGTCTCTTTGTCCAACCCTTCACGGACTGTCACCTTTTGCTTGACCTTTAAGTTACTGGTCTCAGGTTCAGCAATATCCAGACAACCCGTATCAATTCCCCGTTTGACCATTTTATTGCGCAAAATGTCCATCATCTGTTTCAATTGAAAAGCACCGTTGGCAATTAATGTCAATTCATTGTTCTTCTGCTCAAATTTGGCATCCGACCCCCGAAAATCAAACCGCGTGCCCACTTCCCGATTCGCTTGATCCACGGCGTTGCTCAGCTCATGCATTTCAACTTCAGAAACCACATCAAATGAGGGCATTTGTTTTTCCTTCTCTTTTTCAAATTACGTTAACCGCGCGGATGATGCTCGGCATGCAGGTTTTTTAAACGCTCACGCGCAACGTGAGTATAAATTTGTGTGGTGGACAAGTCACTGTGTCCCAGCAACATCTGCACGACACGCAGATCTGCACCGTGATTCAGCAAATGGGTGGCAAAGCTGTGGCGCAGCGTATGCGGCGACAACGGCTTATGGATACCTGCCTGCTGCGCATGCTTTTTGATAAGGTACCAAAAAGCCTGTCGCGACATACCTGCCCCCCGCCGGGTAACAAACAATGTCTCACATTCCTGCCCGCTGAGCAGCTCACCACGCGCGGTACACAGATAGCGTTCCAGCCAGTCACTCGCCATCTCTCCCAGCGGCACCAAGCGTTCTTTGCTACCTTTGCCCAGGGTACGCACCACACCCTGACGTAAATTAAGCTGTAACACGCGCAATTCTACCAGTTCCGAAACCCGCAGCCCGCTGGCGTAAAGCAGTTCCAGCATGGCCCGGTCGCGCAGACCCAGCGCTGTATCAGTATCGGGTGCGTTAATCAGCAATTCCACATCCCGTTCGGTCAGTGACCTGGGCAATGTGCGCCCCAATCGAGGAGCCTCAATACGCTCACTGGGGTCTGTCGGCAGGTGGCCATCGCGCACGGCTTGCTGATAAAAACTTCGCAGACTGGATAATAAACGCGCCACAGTACGCGGTTTTGCCTCGGCAATCACTCGCGCAGCCAGATAAGCGAGTAAATCCTCCCGTTGCGCCGCAAGCAGCACGCACTGCCGTTGTTCAGTTAGCCACTGAGCAAAGCCACTGAGATCGCGCCGATACGCGGCCAGGGTGTTGCGACTCAAGCCTCGCTCCATCCACACAACATCAAGGAATCGATCAATTTCAACAGTATCAGCCGCAGGTTCAAGCACTGACAAAACCTTCGTGTTTCAATAAAGCCTGTTTAAAACGCATCTTTTCGCCAGTCGTTTCTCCCGCATACCCGCCCATGCCAGACTGCGACAGAATACGATGACAAGGCACCACAACAGGCACAGGATTGCGCCGACAGGCTTGACCCACCGCCTGCGCACCTCCCTTCATACCCAGTTGTTTTACAAGCTGGCCGTAAGTTGCCGTATTCCCCGATGGTACGTCGCACAGGGCCGACCACAAACGACGCTGAAATTTTGTTCCCTGCATTTGTAGCGGCAGATCAAAAGACCATTGCGGGTCATCGAGATAACACTGCAATTGATGGACAACATTTTCTGCCAAAGCCGTACGTGCTACCTGCGTGACGGTTTGCCCGAACAAAAAATCGATACCGCAAAGCACGGCATCATGATCATGCCCCGTCGTATAAATTGCCAAACTCAGAGCTTGCCCTGTCAACATGAAAGGCACAATAGCATCGGCGCTGTCAGCAGTGGGTTTCAAAAAGATAAGCCTTGTTTGCTGGTCTATGTTTTACTGGTTCATGTTTCATTGGTCTATGTTTCATTGCTCTATTCTGGCAAAAAACCGGGACAAAAAAAACGCCCGGCTGAACCGGACGTTTTTTGAACAGGGCCAAAATACTGATTTAGAGCTTTTCTTTGATACGCGCAGCCTTGCCCTTCAACTCACGCAAATAATACAGTTTGGCACGACGCACGGCACCACGACGCTTGACCTGAATGTCACTCACCAGCGGACTATAGGTCTGAAACACACGCTCAACACCTTCACCGTGGGAGATTTTCCGCACGGTAAAAGAAGAATTCAGCCCTCGGTTACGCTTGGCAATAACCACGCCTTCAAAGGCCTGCAAACGCTCGCGAGTGCCTTCTTTGACTTTGACTTGCACGACAACGGTGTCACCCGCGCCAAACGCAGGAATTTCTTTCGACATCTGCTCGGCTTCGATTTGCTTAATAATTTCGCTCATGACCTGCTCCAATCCATGCTACTCAAAATTTCAAGGCGCGAATTATACCTGTAATCACA
>QIGJ01000313.1 GCA_003229995.1 Gammaproteobacteria bacterium
CCCATCAGTTTTGATACCGACAGTAAGGATCATGCTGTGGTGAACCATGAGGCGATTGATGAACTTAAACGCCGTGGTGTGGTGCGTGATGGTGATCTGGTTATTCTCACCAAGGGTGACCTGATGGGGGTGTTAGGTGGCACCAACGCCATGAAAATCGTTCGTGTAGGAGAGAAAATACCCAGCAGCACCGATTAGCAATATCACCGTTTAAACACCGGATTTACATAATTTTTAATATATTTTTTAATGAAACACTTTTTAGAAAAATGATAGGAGAAACTAATGGCCCTTATTTCACTACGTCAATTACTGGACTACGCTGCCGAAAACGATTTTGGTATGCCTGCATTCAATGTCAATAATATGGAACAGGTACATGCCATCATGCAGGCCGCTGATGAAGTCAATAGCCCGGTTATCATGCAAGGATCCGCTGGCGCACGTTCTTATGCGGGTGAACCTTTTCTCCGTCACCTGATTTCGGCGGCTATCGAACAGTATCCGCATATTCCCATCGTCATGCACCAGGACCATGGCTCTGAGCCTGCGGTCTGTTTGCGCTCTATCCAGTCCGGTTTCAGCTCGGTGATGATGGATGGCTCGCTGGAAGCCGACATGAAAACCCCTTCCAACTTTGAATACAACGTCAGCACCACTGCTGAAGTGGTGAAAATGGCGCATGCTGGCGGCGTCTCCGTGGAAGGCGAGCTGGGTTGTCTGGGCTCGCTGGAAACCGGTGAAATGGGTGAAGAAGACGGTCACGGTGCTGAAGGCAAACTTGACCTCGATATGCTGCTCACCGACCCCCAGGAAGCCAAAGACTTCGTGGAACAAACTGGCGTGGATGCCCTGGCCATTGCCATCGGTACCTCACACGGTGCTTATAAATTCACCAAAGAGCCGACTGGCGACGTGCTGCGTATTGACCGCATCAAGGAAATCCACGCAGTGATTCCCAACACCCATTTGGTGATGCACGGTTCTTCTTCCGTGCCTCAGGATTGGTTGGATATCATCAACAACCACGGGGGTGAAATGGGTCAAACTTACGGTGTGCCCGTGGAAGAAATTCAGGAAGGCATTAAACATGGTGTCCGCAAGGTCAATATCGACACTGATCTGCGCATGGCTTCTACCGGTGCAGTACGTCGGCATTTGATGGAAAACCCTTCCAATTTTGATCCGCGTAAATTCCTCAAGGAATCCACGGCGGCCATGAAGAATATCTGTCAGGCTCGTTTTGAAGCATTCGGCTGTGCGGGGCATGCTGCGAAGATCGCTCCTCTTTCGCTGGAGAAAATGGTCGGTTTTTACAAATAATTGGCCGCGAATACCGTTTGAGACCGGGTCAATAAAAAAGGGGGTGGATATGCGCCCCCTTTTTTGTAGGTAGAATAAAAGGGTTGATTGGCGCTTTGTATTCAGTGTTGCACTGTGATCCTGCCCTAAATAATTGCGCAATAATGCCGATAGGCTCGATGGATGAACAGGCAAAGCCCTTTTATGGATAAAGTCGATGTTCCTGGGGACTGCCCAGAACCTGCTTGAATTCAATAGATGACTAATACACACTCTGTTTCTGCTGACTATTGCTCAATAGCTGATAATGCTAGGGTGTATCCAGCAAAATAACAGGGATATATGTAAAAAACACCGGGTGATAATAATGGGTAGATTCCAAAAAATACTGATGATGCTGTTCTTGGTTGTGATGAGTTTTGGGCTCGCAGGCTGTAGCGGTAGCGACGACACTTTTTCTGGCGATGACAACGGAGGTAATGAGGGTAGTAGTGGAGGTGGTAGTACTGGTGGAGGGGGCTCTGGCAATGGCAATGGAGGGGGCACTGGGGTGCCCGGCTCTGGAGCACAGCTGGGTACTATGACAAATATTGCAATAACATATCCGAACACTAATGCCGTTGAAAATATTGGTGGCGGTCTTTATCGGAGAACAGGGTCTGCTTTTGTCACCGATATTGATGGTAATACTGTGTCGGATGGCACGGAAATTTTGTTTAAAATTATTGATTCGATTAAGGCGAGCGGTACCATTGAGGTTGGAAATGGTGACAGTATTTCCGGTGTAATGTTAACGGATAATGGGGTTACATTGAGCGATGGAGTGCCCACCAATTTTGGCGCAGCCCATGTTATTCGAAACAATGCATTTGAATTCATTAGTTCTCAGGATCAATTATTTCTGACATCCCTAGGTAGTAGCGGCCAGCCTGCGGGGTTTAAAGCGGATATGGCACGTTCAGTGGTTTCTGGCGCAGGCGCAACCGTTACTGTTAGAAACAGTTATGCGAATGATTATCCAAATATGACATATCCGACAGGCGATACGAGTTACGTGCTGGGTGGTTCACACATGGGTGTTGAAGTAGCCGGAGTCGATGAAAATGACGTACTGACAACAGGAATTGGTTCCACTGTTGATGGTGTCGCCAATTTCAGAATTACATACCCTGCGAATTCGAACACGCTTGCTGTGGGATGTGTTGCAAATGATCCTCGTTATTTGCCACTGGGGTCGGCTGATATTTATTTAATGGCTTCAAATAGTTCCGGGACAATTGCCACCATTGATGAGCCTTGTTTGAACCGTATAGCCGGTGGAGCGCTCACA
The DNA here is from genome assembly GCA_003229995.1 of Gammaproteobacteria bacterium. Classification (GTDB taxonomy): domain Bacteria; phylum Pseudomonadota; class Gammaproteobacteria; order SZUA-152; family SZUA-152; genus SZUA-152. The sequence goes on from QIGJ01000313.1 coordinate 2,633, forward strand.
CCCATACCTACTGAGTCTAGTGGTTCAACAATATTTACGGTCCAGTATCTGGATGGCGGTGACGATATCCCTGTCCCTTATTCGCGAATAACTCCAACGGTCGTTGTGACTGGTACTGTGACAGTTGTTTTCAACGGGACAGTTGGCGGAGGTTACATTACTGATGTTGGTGGGCAAATTTTTGCTGATGTAACGATTATTGGTGGTGCTTCAGGAGATAAAGCTGTCATAACCTTTACGGTTGACAGTGAGCCTACTGTCACCGCAGATGTTACTGTTACACTCCCGTAATTATCTAATCTCTTTGGGTTTAATTCCCCGCAGCTTGCTGCGGGATTGTATTCTATAACTGAGGATAAGTCCGACAGACTCATGGAGGAATCATTTCGGAAGTAAGTTATCCGGTCATTGAGGCTTGTCTCAAACCGGCATAAAGTGAAGCTTTAGCAGAGTTAAATAAAAAAGGGTGAGCCATATGGCTCACCC
>QIGJ01000238.1 GCA_003229995.1 Gammaproteobacteria bacterium
CCGGACCAGGTTCTTCCATCAAATTGCGTCAATACCGGCCCGCGCCAATAACGTTTTTGCGGCAAGGGCAGGGCAGTGTCGAACTGTACCCGGAAGGCCACACTGTCGTTGTCACTTAACTGGCTGATGTTACCCGGTGACATGGAATCGGACAGACCCGTACTCGCACTTGCGCCATCTGTGGGTAGACTCCACAACGGCCCGGGAATGCGTGGAAACAAAAAAAACAATAACAATGCCAGTGGCAGCGCCTGCGCTAAAATTGCCCCCGCTTTTTGTAAATTTTTCCATTGTGGAATCACTGATTGATCACGACTGAAAGCAATCAAGGCGGTAACGAGCAAGGTGACCACCAGCAACATATAAAGACCCATAAAAATGGATTGATCCAATAAAAATACGGTAATCACCACAAAAAATCCCAGGCCGGTCACCACACCCACATCACGCGAGGTATTCATTTCCATTAATTTCAAGCACAGCATGATGACCAGTAAACCCACACCAGCCTGCCGTCCCACTAATGTGCCAAATGCAATCCAGGTTGCAGAAATACCGAGCAATGTCAGCAACCAGCGCACCGTGCGCGGCGGCAGGACAAGGTAACGTAATTCAAATAACAAGCGCCAACACAGTAAAATAATGCTGGGCAACATAACCAGCAGGGGTAAACGAAAGAAGTGTGGTGTAAAAGCCAACGCCAGTCCTGCAAGCAGCCAGAGGTTTTCCGCTTTTGCCTGTTTTACACGCTGTTGAAAGCCGGACATATTCATGATGATGAAATATCAGCATCCGGGTTTATGCCATGCAAGGCGAGCGCCTGTAAACATTGTTGTTGGTGTGCCGATCCTGTGCCTAATGGGATGTGTACATTCGGCAGCCGCAGTCCATAATTCACCGGTGTGGCACTGGCATCCAGCACCCAGCGGGCCAGGCGCGACAAACGTGCCTCTGTGTCCAGCTTTGGCAGGCTGTCCCAGTCTAACCATAATTCTACAGCCCGGTCGCCACCAAATTGTTTGGTGAACATGTCCTGCCCACGGGCAACTGTTTTCCAATGAATATGACGCAGGGAATCACCCGCATGATAGTGGCGTAGACCAGCAAAATCATCGGCACCGTGGCCACGGTCACCCTGCAAATCAAGATGATAACTTGACTCATCGGGCAGGCGGTGATGCTGATCCGGTGTGGGATACACTAAATAATACATATCCCGTTGTGCGTGGGCCCACGCCCGAAACAGGCCCAGCGGAAAGCCGGTTTCCAGTGTCAGTCGTGGCAGGGCGTGTCGGCCACGTTGTGTGGTCAGTAATGGCACGTCATTTCGTTGCCACTGATCATTTGCGACATCAATGCTGGTAGGTTGTTGGTCGTGTAACTGTAGTTTGACAGCATAGCGCGCTGCATTGCGACGATTGTCCAGTATTACGGGCACCTGTGTGATTTTACCGCAAAACACAGCAGGTACTTGTCCTACGTCAACGCGTAAATGCAACAGGTTACGATAGGTATGCAGAATGGCAATAAAAAATATACTGGCGAGTAAAAATGTCAGTACATAAGCAAGGCTGTTATTGTAGTTCACCGCACCCAGCAGCATGATCAACATCATTGCCGCAAAATAAACACCCATTTTGCTCGGTAAAATATACACGCGTCGCTGTGCCAGAAAAATGGGGCCGGGTTCTGGGCCTTCTCCCGCGAAAAATCGTTTCAGGCTGAATCGGTGACGCAGACTCATGGCCGTGGTGGTATTCGCCGTTGTATGCAACATGGCAGACTCTTAGGGAATGGCAACGTCTTGTAATAGGGTCAGCAGTGTTTTATCGCCCTGGCCAGATTCCGCCACTGCCTGTAATCGATGGCCCACGACATGCGGCATGACGGTTTGCACATCTTCAGGCATGGCGTGGTTCCGTCCTGTCATCAGTGCCCAGGCTTTGGCACTGCGTAACAACGCGAGCCCGGCACGGGGCGATAGCCCGTGGGTAAACTGTGGTGACCGACGGCTGACATCTAACAGAGCCTGCACGTAATCCAGCAATGCATCGGCGACGTGTACGGTGCTGGCAGCTTGCTGTAGTTCTGTCAGTTGTCCTGGCTGGATGCATGCGCCATGTTGTTTGAGCATTTTCCGACGATCATCGCCACTCAACAAGGCACGTTCAGCGCTGGCATCGGGATAACCCAGCGAAATACGCATCAAAAACCGGTCCAGCTGGGATTCTGGCAGCGGAAAAGTGCCAATTTGATACGTGGGGTTTTGCGTGGCGATGACAAAAAAGGGCTCTGGCAGTGGTCGGGTTTTCCCTTCGATGGTGACCTGACTTTCCTCCATGGCCTCCAGCAGTGCGCTTTGTGCCTTGGGTGTGGCACGATTCACTTCGTCAGCCAAAATCAGCTGGGCAAAAATGGGGCCGGGATGAAAATGAAATCCTTGCTCGGATTTGTCAAAAATGGACACGCCCAGAATATCTGCGGGCAGCAAATCACTGGTGAACTGAATGCGCTGATATTGTAGCCCCAGTGTTTGCGCCAGCACATGGGCTAGCGTGGTTTTGCCCATTCCGGGTAAATCTTCGATGAGCAAATGGCCACGCGCCAGCAAACAAGCCAGAGCCAGACGAATTTCGTGTTGTTTGCCCAGTACCACCTGGCTGGCATGCGCGATGATAGCATCCAGCTGTTTTGTTGTTTCATTATTTTGCATGGGTATATAGCGGCAAAGAGCTTCCTGGCCTGAGAGAGTGGAAAGTGTCCCGAATATCTATAAAAGCATAGACTGAGTTCATTATGAAATACATCACACTGAATGACCTCGATTTGAGCGTCAATAATTTGTCTCTCAGCGTACAATTGCAAACAGGCACGGCGGTGCTAGAAATTATTACCGAGATCCATCGGGCTTGCAGCAAATTTAAACAGTGGTTTGGGGAGACTGCGCAACAATATGGTCATTCGGCACAAGGTGATGCGCATCGCCTGCGCAGTGTTGATGCAAAGAACATTTCAACGGGTGAGGTTTCGACTGGCGATGTTATCCATAAACGCTGAACCCAATACCCCACAAATGCAGTTAACCCGGCAATGGTTGGAACAGGTGGTCATCGGTCTGTGTCCCTTTGCGGCGCAACCACTACTGGAAAATCGTGTACGGATTCAGGTATGCGACAGTACAACGGAATTGCATTTACTGGAAATGCTGTATGCGGAGTTGGACTGGTTAGATCAGCAGCCTGCCTCTGAACTCGAAACCACGTTGCTGGTATTGCCCAACATGCTGACAGATTTTGCAGACTACAACCAGTTTTTGGATCAGGTGGATGTTTTGCTTGACGAGTTTGCTTGGCACGGAAAGTACCAGATTGCCAGCTTCCACCCACAATACTGTTTTGCGGGTACTGCGCCAGAGGCGGCAGAAAACCTGACCAACCGTGCACCCTATCCAATTCTGCATCTTATTCGTGAAGACAGTCTGGCTGCCGTGCTTGCACATGTGGAGCGACCGGAGGAAATTCCGGCGCAAAATATCCGTCGGGTTAATTCACTTCGCCCGGACGAGAAACACAGACTCTTCCCCTGGATTTTTCCTGTTGCCTAAATCCTAAATCCTGCAAGTGTGAACACTTGCAGGATTTAGGCATCAATGAATCAAACGAAACGACCCATAGCGATTGAAATTCCTCACCATAGACGGGCTATTTTCGTCATTTGCTTTGTCATGAATAGAGGACGCACACTGAACACTTCAATCTCAAACGCTACGGGTATATTGAACAAAATATTGACTCCATTTTTCAACAAGGTTGCACATTGGTGGCTGACATACCTTTTTGGCCTTCTTCCATTTCGAACTTCACATCCTGGCCCTCCACCAGAGTTTTGAAGCCCGTGCCTTCGATATTGGTGTGATGCACAAAAACATCTTCTCCTCCTCCTAGTGGCACAATAAATCCGTACCCTTTGGCATCATTAAACCACTTTACTGTACCATCTGACATCATCCTTCCCCTCCCTTTTTAGTCAACAAATCCATTTTTTGTACTTTTGCGCAATGTAACCTAATTGACGAGCTATATCTAGTTAAGATAAGAAGCGCGCACGAAATAACGTTCCGGTTTGATGTCCGAACGCCGTCATGGAATCAATAGGGTGTGTCGTCAGGCCTAAATTTCAATCGCGATGGGTATAAGTGCCTGGGCATCATTATTTTAACAAAATTTTCACAGGGTATTTTTCGGCCTTCAAGGCGCTGCGAAGTGAGCATAGTGAGCTATGCAGAAGGCCGGAAAATAAACCAGAAAATGTTAAAATAATGATGTTCAGGTACTTAATACGTCTGTCTCAATATTCCCGGTTACAACACCCAGTCGGTAATGTGTTGATGCAGATTATCGGTATCGGTCTCCGCAACGACACGTCCTCGTACAGAAATGCCAGCACGATGTACTGTGGATGCATCGCCACTGACCAGAGGGTGCCATTCCAACAGAGATTTACCTTCGGCCAACAAACGATATGCACAGGTTTCCGGTAGCCAGTGAAATTCAGCAATGCGCTCAACAGTGAGTACGGTGCAATCCGGCACCCGTTTTTTGCGGTTTTTATAATCCAGGCAGTGACAGGTTTCAATATCCATCAACTTGCAAGCGATATTGCAAACATAGACTTTGCCGCTATCTTCATCTTCAAGTTTATGTAAACAACACTTTCCGCAGCCATCACACAATGATTCCCATTGTGCCGCATTCATTTCTGTCAGTGGTGTGGTTTCCCAAAAAGTGGGCATCGTTTTAAGCCGCTATTCCGTAGTTTTTAATCGTTCTTATGAAGAGCCATAAAATTTACCTTCGCCTTCAGGCCGTGTTTTGAATCGTTTATACGCCCATTGATACTGGGCCGGGCTCTGCAATACACATCGCTCAACAGCCTGATTAAGGCAGGTTGCTTTTTGTACCTCATCACCTTCTGTTAATGCGGCATCCATTTTTTGAATATGCAAATGATAACC
>QIGJ01000168.1 GCA_003229995.1 Gammaproteobacteria bacterium
CGCAGCAGTTCTGCGGTAAAAAAGCTCTCGCCGGTAAAGGCGGTTTCCCGTAGCGCAGATTCAACGGTTTGTCGGGCTTTGTCGGTTTCTCCGGCATTATGTAAAAGCTCCGCCAGGATGGCCTGAAAATAAGAGCGGGCGAGTCGGTTGCCGGATTTTTCATAATCGTGCAGTGCTTGCTGGAAACGTTTACAAATACTTTTTGCCGATTGTTCTGTCGATTCAGACCATGCTTTTAACATATGACCCGTGGCCGCCCAAAACGAAAAACCATAAGTCTCGCTCAGCATAATTTGTGCATCCGCATAACGGTAGGTGGCTTTGTGGTCACCACAGAGTTGTGACAGCGTTCCCATAAAATGTAAGGCGTAAGCCTGACTGAATGGATGTGCAAGACGTTTGGCCAGACTTAGTGCGGCTTGACCGCGTGTTAATGCCAGCTCGGTTTGTCCAAGCAACCATAAAACACAGGCAGCATTGGCAAGGGAGGCTACCTGCGCATCCTGACTGTAGGCAACCAGTGTTGTGTGTGGACGGGACTGTCCAGCTTGAGGATCGATGTGAAGTTCAAGATTCTGTAATGCTTCGGAAAAATGTCCTTTCCAGAACAGTGTAGTGCCGAGCGCACGTTTTGCTTCCAGTAAAAATTCCGGGGTCTCGGATTTTGATGCATATTGTTGTAATTCATTGGCGAGCTTGTGCGCTTTTTCTAACTCTGCGCGGACAAGATAAAACTCCCATAAACCGCATAACACGGGGAATACGGTATTAATGTCTTCTATGTTGCGGCATAGACTGTAGGCGCGGCCATACGCTTTTTCTGCCTCGGGTGCGGCATATCCTTTACTCATCATGGTCGCCAGGCCCAGTGTAGTTTGTAGCGCAAGTTCATGCATATTCAAGCGGGGAGACTCGGGCATCTTTTTAATCAGGGTAAGGCCTTTGTTAAGATGTTCGATGGCTTCGATATTGGCTGAATGTCGAATGGCATAATTTCCTGCAGAGAACCAGTAATGCAAAGCATCTTCGTTGTTGCCAGCCTCAGTGCAATGATGGGCAATAATTTCTGGGTTATCGGCAACAAGCTGCGGGAATTTTTCTTTGATAAGTATGGAAATACGCTGGTGGTATTTTTGACGTGTGCGCTTTAATAATGACTGATAAGCGGCTTCTCTCACCAGGGCATGTTGAAAACGGTAATGTGCTTTTGGCGGTTTCCCACTCTGGATAAATAATTCAGCATTAATGAGTCGGCTCATGCTGGATCGCAGGCTGGACTCACTTTGCAGAGTGGCTGCATGTAATAATTCGTAAGTAAATTCACGCCCCAGTGTGGCGCTTAGTTGTGCTAATTCCTTATCATCACCAAGGCTGTCCAAGCGTGACATGAGTGAATCCTGCAATGTACTGGGAATTCCCAGTTGAGACATATTATGGCTGAGTTCGAAATGCTCTTCTTTTTCCACCAGCAGTGAAGACCGTAGCACGGCATTAGTGAATTCTTCGACAAAAAAAGGAATGCCGTCTGTTTTATTGATGATCTCGATAAACACTTCCACGGGCAGTGTTTTTCCTCGGCATAGTTGTCTGATCATACTGCCAGATTGTTTTTGAGTGAGACGGTTGAGTGTTATTTGTGTCAGGCAGGCGTGATTCTTCCAGGGGGGAGTGAAGTCGCTGCGAAAGGTAACAAGGGCAAAAATATTGGTGAGCCCGGGTTGCTCAACGAGTAATGATAGTAATTCAATCGTAGAAGGGTCTATCCATTGTAAATCTTCCACGACCAGTAAAATAAAACGTTGTTGCGCGACAGCCTGAAAAATATCGAGAAGCACGTCGAAAGTTTCCTGCTTTTTTTGCTGTGGAGTTGAGCTTGTTTCAGCAGTGTTGGCAATCATTCTTTCGGGAGATGAAATAGACAATAGTTCAGCTAAAACGGGGACGACTATTTTGGGGTCCATACCCAGAGCACTAATTGTTTTCTCGATACGTGAAATTTGTTTTTGTGGATTATCATCTTCAGTCAGGCCGATGATGCGTCGCACCATATCCATCACAGGATAAAGAAAACTGTTTTTGTAATAAAAGTCACCATAACAATCCAGAAAAAAATAATTTTCTTTTTCTGCTTTTTCACAAACCATCTGCACCATGCACGTTTTTCCCAACCCAGGCTCACCACTGAGTAAAACAACTTGCCCGACACCTTTGCGTGCCTGGTGGAGTTTTTCTATTAACAAGCTGGTTTCCTGGTTTCGTCCGACCAGCATGGCACGGGCAGAGTGTCTGGTTTCAGTGAATCTGTTTTTATTATCACGAACCTGCTGTACTTGAAAGAGAACAAACGGTTGAGAAAACCCCTTCAGTGTATGGGTGCCCAGTGTTTGACAGTCAAAACGCCGATTCAGCAGTTGGTGTGTGTAGCCACTGATCACCACCGTATTTTCGCTGGCGTAGCCCTGGATACGTGCCGCAATATTCGGCGTTTCACCCAGTGCCATGGAGCGTTTATCGCCGCCGCCAATTTCACCGACAACCACCAGGCCAGTGTGAATGCCAGTCCGCACGGCAAGCCGCACATCATCACCTTGTTGCACAGGGTAAATGTTTTCCGGGATACGTTTGATAATTTCTAATGCCGCGAAGGCGGCGCGTTGTGCATCATTTTCATGTGCGTGAGGATAACCAAAATAAACCAGTATACCGTCGCCAAGGTATTGTGCGACATAACCATCATAACTGGTGACAATGGTATTGCAGGTGTCACGGTAGTCGCGCATGATGTCGCGTAGTTCTTCTGGGTCAATGCGTTCGGAAAGCGCAGAGGAACCGACGATATCACAAAACAGTACAGTGAGTTGACGGCGTTCTGCGCTTTGTTGTTTGGGTGTATGTGGTGGCGCAGTGGAATGGTCTTCAGTGTTTTTTGTTTTGCTCAAAGGGGTGGCACATTGTCCGCAGAACTCAAAATCAAATGGATTGCTAAAGTTGCAGCTAGGGCAAGTGGCATTCAGCGGTGTGGCACATTGGCCACAAAATCGCATATTCTCCGGATTTTTGAAACCACATTTTTCGCAGAGCATG
>QIGJ01000040.1 GCA_003229995.1 Gammaproteobacteria bacterium
GAAAAAGCCTGGCAAACACCCTATTCCATTCGCGTCGATTCACTGGCTAACTTTCAAAACACTGACGCCGAGGGTGATGATTTACGGGTCAGAGATCTGATCGATGAAGAGATCGAGCTGACTGACGACAACCGTAAAAAAATAAAACGTATTGCACTCAGTGAGCCCATGTTACTGAACCGTCTCATTTCTGATCGTACCCACGTCACCGGCATCAATGTCACCGTGCAACTACCCGGTGAAAAAATAAGCGAGGTGCCGGAAGTCGTCGCCTTCTCACGCAATCTTGCCGCAGAAATTGAAGCACAGTATCCGCAAATTGACATCTACCTCAGCGGCATGGTGCTCATGAACAACTCCTTCGCTGAAGCCTCACAGAGTGACATGAAAGGACTGGTACTCATCAGTTTTGTACTCATGTTGGTCACTCTCGGGCTGATGATTCGTGGCTTCTCCGGCACCTTCGCCACCCTGTTGGTGATTATCGGTTCCATCATGACCGCCATGGGCCTGGGCGGTTATCTCGGCTTTCCCATTACCCCGCCATCGGCATCCACCCCGACCATTGTGCTTACCATGGCCATCGCCAACTGTGTACACATTCTCGTGACCCTATTGCACGAAATGCGTATGGGTCGTGAAAAAAAGGCGGCCATCGTAGAAAGCCTACGCATTAATATGCAACCGGTATTTCTCGCCAGCATCACTACCTCGCTGGGGTTTTTGAGCATGAATTTTTCCGACGTGCCGCCTTTCCAGCACCTCGGTAACATGGTGGCCATAGGCGTGGTCGCCTCCTTCTTTTTATCAGTCACACTTTTGCCTGCGTTAATGTCGATATTGCCGGTGCGCGTGCGTCTTGTTGAAAATGATGAAAATCACCTGATGCATCGTGTCGGCGACTTTGTCGTCAAGCAACGCCAAAAATTGATTTGGGGCATGGCCATTATCGCTATCGTCTTAGTAGCTTCGATACCTCGCAACGAAATGAATGATGTATTCGTGCATTATTTTGACGAGACCGTCCCATTCCGTATCGATGCCGATTTCATGACAGCAAACCTGACGGGGCTTTATATCATTGACTACTCGTTAGACTCCGGCGAACCTGGCGGCATCAGTAATCCTGAATACTTACAGGAGGTCAACGCCTTTGCAGACTGGTATCGTGAGCAGCCGGAAACCATGCATGTCAATACCATTACTGACATCATAAAACGACTCAACAAAAATATGCACGGTGATGAACAAAGCTGGTACAAATTGCCCGATGATCGCAATCTGGCCGCACAATATTTACTGTTATATGAAATGTCACTGCCTTACGGACTGGACCTTAACAATCAGATAAACGTAGAAAAATCGGCTACGCGCTTTACTGTCACGCTACAAACCATGTCCACTAATGAATTACTGACATTGGATAAACGCGCCAGCGACTGGCTGGAAAACAACGCCACACATCTCAGTGGCAGAGAAGGCAGTGGTGTAACGATGATGTTTGCGCATATAGGAAAACGCAACATCATCAGTATGCTGATCGGTACCACCCTTGCGTTGATTGGTATTTCCCTTATCCTGATCTTTGCCCTGCGTTCAGTCAAAATTGGTTTACTGAGCCTGATTCCCAATCTGATACCCGCAGCAATGGGTTTTGGCCTGTGGGGATTGCTGGTAGGCGAAGTCGGGCTCAGTCTCTCCATTGTCGCAGGCATGACCCTGGGTATCGTGGTTGATGACACCGTGCATTTTCTCAGTAAATACCTGCGTGCCCGCAGAGAAAAAGGTCTGGATGCTGAAGAAGCCGTACGTTACGCATTCCGTAACGTGGGCATGGCCTTGCTGACCACCTCAATGGTACTGGTCATCGGCTTCATGGTGTTATCGTTATCCAGCTTTGAACTGAATGCTGGCATGGGACTACTCACTGCCATCGTCATCACCTTTGCTTTATTGGCTGACTTTTTATTGTTACCCCCCATTCTTATGTTGTTTGATAAAAAGAAAACCCTCAAACAGCCCATCATGAAGGAGCCTGATCATGCATAATTTTTCGTTAAAGATAAAACATATCACTCTGTTTGCACTGCTCGGTCTGCCATTACTGACAATGGCAGAAACACCGGAAGAAAAAGGCCTGGCTATCGCCATCGAAGCCGATAAGCGTGACACTGGCTGGCAGGATCAAACCGCCAGTCTGGAAATGGTGTTGCGTAATCGCCATGGCCAGGAAAGTAAGCGCAACATCCGCACCAAAACCTTGGAAGTCAACGGTGATGGCGATAAAGCCCTGAGTATTTTTGATTCGCCTCGCGATATCAAAGGCACCGCTTTCCTGAGCTATACCCACGCACTGGTACCCGATGAACAATGGCTATACCTGCCTGCACTGAAACGTATCAAGCGCATCTCCTCCAACAACAAATCCGGGCCATTTATGGGGAGTGAATTTTCCTTCGAAGACCTTTCTTCTCAAGAAATCGAAAAATACAGTTACAAATATTTACGCACCGAAAGCATTGATGGCCGCGAAACATTTGTTATCGAACGTAAACCCGCCTACAAATATTCTGGTTACACGAGCCTGATCACTTGGCTGGATACAGAAATGTATCAGCCACTGAAAATTGAATTTTACGACCGTAAAAAAGTGCTGTTAAAAACACTCATTTATGCTGGTTATCAACAGTACGAAGGCCAGTTTTGGCGTTCGACAAAGATGAGTATAGTGAATCACCTCACCAAAAAAAGTACGGACCTGCACTGGAAAGATTACCGTTTCAAAACCGGTTTAACGGATCGTGATTTTGATCGCAACAGTTTGAAACGCGTGCGTTAACATGTTAACACGCACTTTTTTATCAGTATTGTCAGCAGCCCTGTTCTGCATCCCGGCATTCAGTAACGCCGGAGAATGGTCAGGTTATATCAGCGGTGAATTTCGAGCCTTTGCCAACAACCCGACGGATGCGCGTCAACACGGCAACAACTTTTCACTCTCGGCACAACCTGAATACTACACAGACTGGGACAACGGACGACAAAGCTTTACCATCGTACCACGACGAGCGCAGCCATGCCGATATCCGTGAACTCACTTGGCTAAAGGCAGCAGATCGCTGGGAACTGCGCGCTGGCATACGTAAGGTATTTTGGGGTGTCACTGAATCACAACACTTGGTGGATATCATCAACCAGACCGATCTGGTTGAAGCCACTGACGGTGAAGAAAAACTCGGCCAACCTATGATCAACCTCGCCCTGATTCGTGACTGGGGAACACTGGATCTGTTCGTGCTGCCCGGCTTTCGTGAACGCACCTTTCCCGGTGAAAAAGGCCGCCTGCGTTTTTCACCTCGCATTGATACCGATCAGGCCATTTACGAATCCGACGACGAGGAACAACATATCGACTACGCCGCACGCTGGGCTCATTACCTGGGAGACTGGGACGTCGGTCTCAGCTACTTTAACGGTACTAGTCGCGATCCGGGTTTTATGCCTGGCTTGGACAGCAAAGGCCAGCCTGTACTCATCCCGGTTTATGAACTCATTGAACAATGGGGGCTTGACCTGCAAGCCACCCTGGGGGACTGGTTGTGGAAAGCGGAAGTCATTAACCGCTCTGGTCAACGTGATGGTTCCGGCCAGGATGAACCCTACACCGCCCTCACTGCCGGGTTTGAATACACCTTCATCGGCATCGCAGGCGGCAACGCCGACCTCGGCGTCATTTCTGAAGTCTT
>QIGJ01000049.1 GCA_003229995.1 Gammaproteobacteria bacterium
TCTTCCATGGCCACGACCACGCGGGATACACCGGCAGCCATCAGGGCATCACTGCACGGTGGCGTCCGGCCATGATGACAGCAGGGCTCTAACGTAATATAGGCAATCGCACCTTTTGCGGAATCACCCGCGATTCGCAGTGCATTGATTTCAGCATGGGCTTCACCGGCACGTTGATGCCAGCCTTCGCCCACTATTTCGTTATTTTTTACCAGTACACAGCCGACACGCGGGTTGGGATCAGTCGTAAACAAGCCCTGTTCAGCCAGTTGCAACGCTCTGCTCATGAAGCGCCGGTCAGCCATCCTCGCCGTCCAGCAGGTTCATTTGATTACGGCGCTGTTCCGCCGTGGGGGCTTTTTCCAGTTGTTCGATTTCTTCGCGGAAGGCATTCACATCTTCAAAGCTGCGGTACACCGAGGCAAAACGTACGTAACCCACATGATCCAGGTCACGCAGTTCATCCATCACCCACTGCCCTACTTTTTGCGCGGGCACTTCGCGGTCGCCAGTACTGCGCAGATTTTTTTTGATGCGTTCCAGGGCAGACTCAATAGCTTCAGAACTGACCGGACGTTTTTCCAGCGCGCGCACGATACCGGCACGCAGTTTGTCTTCGTTGAAAGGTTCACGACGACCGTCATTTTTGATCAGTTTAGGCATCACCAGTTCGGCGGATTCAAAGGTGGTGAAACGCTCGCTGCATGTCAGGCATTCACGACGGCGGCGCACTTCAAAGCCCTGATTCGCCAGACGCGAATCAATGACTTTGGTATCTTCGGCGTCGCAGAAAGGACAGTGCATAACAGCAGGGTCGAAAGAGCAAAAGGAAAAGTTAAACGCCTTTTTACTCTTTGAACGTTCCTCTTTTTTATCTGCCGTAAACCGGCAGCCGTTTGCAGATATCCAGCACCTGCTGCTTGACCCGCTCGATGGTGGCTGTGTTGTTCACATCATCCAGCACATCACAGATCCAGCCTGCCAGTTCAGAGGCATCGTTTTCCATAAAACCGCGTGTGGTCAATGCCGGTGTACCTATGCGAATGCCACTGGTGACAAACGGTGACTGCGGGTCATTGGGCACGCTGTTTTTGTTGACGGTGATATTAGCAGCACCCAGTGCGGCGTCGGCGTCTTTGCCGGTGATACCTTTATCAATGAGGTCCACCAGAAACAGGTGATTGTCGGTACCACCGGAGACAATATTGTACCCACGGTCTTGCAGGGCGCGGGCCATGGCGCGGGCATTTTTGATGACCTGTGCCTGATAAATCTTGAATCCCGGTTCCAGCGCTTCTTTGAAAGCCACAGCCTTGCCTGCGATAACGTGCATCAGCGGCCCGCCCTGGGAACCGGGGAACACGGCGGAATTAAATTTCTTCTCAATGTCCGGGTTTGCTTTGGCCAGAATCAGGCCACCGCGTGGACCGCGCAGAGTTTTGTGGGTGGTGGTGGTGGTCACGTCGGCAATGGCTACCGGGCTGGGGTATTCACCCGCAGCGATGAGACCGGCGACGTGGGCCATATCCACAAACAGATACGCACCAACACCGTCGGCGATGTCACGAAAACGCTGCCAGTCCACCACTCGCGAATAGGCGGAAAATCCCGCGACGATCATTTTCGGCGAATGTTCTTTGGCCAGCACTTCCACCTGGGCGTAGTCGATCTCGCCCGTGGCCTCATCCAAACCGTACTGGATGGCGTTGTACAATTTGCCGGAAGAGCTGACTTTGGAACCATGAGTGAGGTGGCCTCCATGAGCCAGACTCATGCCGAGAATGGTATCACCGGGCTGTAACAGCGCCAGATACACCGCAGCATTGGCTTGGGAACCGGAATGCGGTTGCACGTTGGCATAATCCGCACCAAACAGCTCTTTGGCACGATCAATAGCCAGTTGCTCGGCCACATCCACATGCTCGCAGCCCCCGTAATAACGTTTGGCGGGGTAACCCTCGGCATATTTATTGGTCAGCACGCTGCCCTGTGCCTGCATCACCCGGGGACTGGTGTAGTTTTCAGAGGCAATGAGTTCAATATGCTCTTCCTGCCGGACTTCCTCGGCCTGCATGGCGACCCACAACTCGTCGTCAAAACCCGAAATTTGCATATTTTTGCTGAACATTACTCTTCCCCTGCTTGAAGTGTGGCTTGATGATTGGACGCTTTTTGACCAAAAATTGATTGAAAAACGCCGATTGTAGCACAAACCACCCTTGGCCCAGCCCGCTGAAATTCAAAAAATAGTCTGAAATTCTTTAGAAACTTCTTCAACTTGCTGGATTTATGGTCGATAAAAACAGAAGGAAATGAAATCCCGAAAATGACAATATTGACAACCGAGCTCCCCACAAAAACACCTCACTTCCACTTTGGTGTTCGCCAAAAAGTTTTGTTGGTGCTATTAATTGTGCTGCTGACCGCCTTAAGCATAAGCAGCTGGATGGCGTTACGTGAAGAAGAGGCCAATCTGCTCAAAGAAATCGATCAGCGCGGCACATACATTGGTCGTTTTGTAGCCAAATCGATGGCCTACAGTGTGGTGGGTTATGACTACCACACCATCCAACTGCTGCTGGATGAGCTCACTTTTTCTGACGAAATCAATTACGCCAAAGTCACTAATGCCAAAGGCAGCATCATGGGTGAATCCGGTTCTGCCATCTGGGGTACTGATATAGAAACTGCTGCTGATGAAGATCTGATAATGTTCACCAATAACATACAGATTGACCATGAGACTGTGGGTATCCTGTATCTGGGCTTTAGCACAAAACACATCCAGACCAGACTGAAAGCTCAGAAATTCACTCTTCTCAAACGTGAAGCATTGATTATTCTGTTAATTGCTCTGGGTGAATTCCTGGCCCTGTCATACATCATCGTGCGCCCGGTCGGCAAAATCATCGATTTCTTGCGCCGCAATGTGGACGATGAAGGCCTGCTGGTCAGTAAAATCCCGATGGTCAGCAATGACGAATTTGGTCAATTGGCACAGCAATTCAATACCCTGAGCAACCAACTCAACGAAGCCAACAAAAAGAGCTGCACTCTAAAATTGAATCCGCTGACCAACGGTTACTGGAAACCAATCAGCAGCTCAAACAACTTAATGAAGAATTCAGAGTACTTTCCATTACCGATCCATTAACCGGCTTGTTTAATCGTCGTCACTTTGATGAGTTAATGGAAACTGAGACAGACCTGAGCAATCGCCACGGTAATCCCAATAGCATTTTGCTCATTGATATTGATTTTTTTAAAACGATCAACGACACCCATGGTCACTATATCG
>QIGJ01000380.1 GCA_003229995.1 Gammaproteobacteria bacterium
GGCACATGCACTACAAAAACGCTCTGCCACTCACTGAAACCGAGATTATCGCGCCATGGTGCAAAGAGGATACCGGACCCTGGTATTATGGGTCGTGTGGGCCGCTGCGACTATTGTGATTTACCTGGGTCTGTATCAGGACACTGAGGTACTGACCTTCGTACAGCATGACCCCAGCCGCATCACTTGGGCCATTATTGGCCTGTTTGCACTGGGCGTAATCACCAGTTTTGTACTCACTATTCTGCTTACCCTGGAATCCATCAAGATCGATGAACTGGAAAACGTCGCCAAGCATGACGGCTGGCTGGGCATCGAGCAAACCCACAAAAAGGGCTGTGTCGCCAATTTTTTCAATTCGTTGCGGATCATCGTCAACAACAATGGCGAACTCAACATCGAAGCGCTGGTCGATGTGGAATTCGCCGTCTACCAGCGCCACGCCTTGGAAATCATCGGCAACCTGCTGATCACCCTGGGTTTGATTGGCACTGTCGTGGGTCTGACCCTGACCCTCACCGGTCTCACCAGCTCATTGGATGCTCTCGGTCAGGATCAGACCCAGTTGCTGGCTGGTCTGCGCGGTGCCATGGCAGGCATGGGCACGGCATTTTACACGACCTTGTTGGGAGCCGTGCTGGGCGGCGTGTTGCTGCGCATCTTCGCACACATCGATGAAAACGGCGTGGAAAGCCTGGAAGATGCATTAACACGCACCTGTCTGGTTTACTGTTCATCGGATTTTAAACCTTCGCTGGAGCGCGACCTACACCTCATCAATGCCGAAGTCGCTACCATGAGCCGTAACATCGCCAATCTGCAAAAACTGCTCACTGACACCCGTGCGGCAATGCGCGAATTTGCCACTGAAGTCAAACAACCCGGACAGGACATGGACATCGACCATTTGCGGGAAATGGTACGATTACGTGAGGCCCATGTAAAATCTCTGGCACTGGAAATCAGGCTCAGACAGGCCGAACGTGGCGTAATGGGTTATTTGTTCGGCGACAAACGCAAAAAATAAGCATCCGGCCACACTAAATTTACGCAAACAACATGCGCAGAAAACGCCGCTCATCACCGCCCAATATTTACGAAATGTTTTCCGACATCGCCCTGCTGATGCTCGCCATGTTCATTTTTTTGCTGGTCACCATCCTCATCACCGCACGCATGGCCGAGCAATACCAAGCTCCCCGACTCAAAACCGCTCTCGCAGAGCTGCAAGCCGAACTGGACAAAGCTCAAACCGAACGCGCACGCCTGATGGCCAACATGGATGCCCTTGTCGGCCTTTCCACTGAACAACAAATGGAAAAAGCGCTGGCGGCTACCGGTCTGGCCGAAGGCAAAAATCGCAAAGATTTCGATGTGTTCATCAAAGGCCTGCGTGACCTGCCCGGTGATAGCTTGCATCTGCTCATTGATGCCACCGGTTCCATGCACGGGGTCAGCGAATTTCTGGTACCGGTACTGCGCATCATCGTCATCCGCTCCGGTAAAAAACTCGACGCACTCACTTGGTTTTCTGATGGCAAGGCCGATACCTACCGCGGCACCATGGGTGAAATGTTCGACCGGCTGATGGAAGGCGCACCCTTTACTGGTGCCAACGAAACCATTGGCTATGGCTTTCGTCACGCTGCCGATCATGCCCCCCCGCCAGGTGCCTACCTGTTAATTGGCGACGAGCCGCCCGCCGATCGCATCCACTACTTCCACATTCCCAGTCCGGTTTACACCCTGCCCATCGGCCGCGACAACCCGGACACCAACTGGCATTACCAAAAACTGGCCGACAAGACCGGCGGCAAAATGCTGCATCTGGAACTCCGATAATGACCGTCTGACATCACGGATGTCCGCACACAATTTCCTGCTCCCGCCAGTTCATGTAAAATCCCTGCCTTTTACTCACTCTCGACTCGCGGCTATAAAGTATCGCGAGCGTCAGTCAGGCAACTAGAGACTCCCCGATGTTCAAATCCTTGCTGGAAAAAATTCCGTCCAAAGTCTGGGCATACCTGCTGATGTTTGCCTGGGGTGGCATTATCCTCTGGTTTGGTCTGATAAATCTCAGCCCTTACGGACTGGACGAAGGTGCAGCCGTGGCACTACTGCTCAACTGGTCGGTCGTCGATCAGGTGATCAACCCGGTAACCACTTACGGCGGCCCGGATTTTCGTGCCCTGTTATTCATTCCGCTGGGACTGTACTGGTCTGGCAGTATCCTCGCGGCCAAGGTATTTTCATTGATGGTTGCCTTTGGCGCAGCCATGTTGCTATACCATTGGACCCGCCAGCGCGATATGCAATACGGTAGCGAAAGCGCGCTGATCGCCACCGGCCTGTTACTCATCTCTCCCGCCCTTCTTGGCCTCACCGACCACATGGGGGTCGGTCCCTACCTCATTGCCGCCTTTGGGCTGGGCTGGATACTGGATCGCAAATATCGCGCCTCTGAACACACCATCAGCAGCCTGTATTTTGTACAAACCCTGTTGGTGGCCATCACCGTTACCCTGCACCCGATCGGTCTGGCCTACCCACTGGCACTGGCTTGGCACTGGTATAAAAACCCCAAATCCGATCGCCAGAAAAAACAGGTGTGGATCGGCATCAGCATCGGCACCGGCATTATTCTCGCCATGCAAACCGGCTGGATTACACTGGCATGGATGGAAAATCCGATTATTTCACTGAGCCGCCTGTTTCAGGGCGCTGGCACCAATATCCTCAGTGAAATCAGTATTATACCGGGGATCATCGCCACTGTTCTGCTGTTGGTAGTCCTGTTCAAACAGGGCCGTGGCTTACTGAACGACCTGTTCGGCACCAGCCTGTTGCTTGGCCTGCTACTCGGCCTGTTGATAGCCGACATCAACTGGGCTTTTATCGCCCTGGCAATTATCTTATATTGCGGCACACCACTGCTGATCCGCGCCAATTTGGCACTGGGGAAACACGCGGGATTCATCGGCCAGCGCGGACTGGTAATGACAGTGTTGTTGATACTGGCCACCCTGTTCATGCAGGCCGACAAGGCTCATGGTGTACGTCTGGAAAGTGGCCTGCTGTCGCCCACTGACGAGCTGATTCAGGCGCTGATTCCCGAAGCAGCCGATCCGGAAAAACACTTTCTCGCCGCCAGCCAATGGCCTGCACGCACCATGTTAGTGGTTCGTGCCGATGTGCTACCTCTGCCACCGGCAGCAACCAATGGTCCGGAACAACTGATGATGATCAAGGGTTTGACCCATCTGATTTTCAACCAAAATAACCCGGACAACACCGCGCTAGTAAAAAACTTCCGTGAAATGACCGATGCAGTGATTACTCTGGCACGTCAGCCCGGTGGCGTCATCCTCGCTCTACGTGATGCGCCCAAAGAAGATCCGCACGCCGCAAAACCTGCGGCACCACTCAGCACAGACACCCCTGCCATCCCCTCAGAGTAACAAAGCAACCCTTGCT
>QIGJ01000132.1 GCA_003229995.1 Gammaproteobacteria bacterium
TTCTATTTCGAGCTTTTGTGATTGAGGAACGGGCGAAGACGGGCTGAAGCCGAGATGCTAGAGTGGGAAGTTATTACGTGCCCGTTCCTTATCATGTCACTCCGATGATGGCCGGAGCCCAGGGGTTTCAATCTCTGGATTTCGGCTAAAAACATGCCGGAATAACGATATTCGCAGCAAGCTGTGGGGAATTAAACCTCAAACGATTACAGTAGTACATTATTTAACCATTTTTATCAGTAGCTGATCTACACTCCATAGAATTGTGCTGCAACGTTTGTTTTCAGAGCGCCACTGGTATAAATTATTGTGTTCCATTCTTCAGTCCCCAGTTGGATTCATAGACCCATGTTTTGAAGTCTGCTGCGGGACAGGGTCGGCACATGTGGTACCCCTGTCCCAGATTGCAGCCCAGTTCGGCAAGTTTGTCCCAGGCATCCTGATTTTCAATGCCTTCGGCGACAACCTTCATGCCCATGTTATGAGCAAGGTCGATGGTGGAGCGAACAATCACGGCATCGGATACATCCGTCAGCATATCGATCACAAAAGACTTATCAATTTTGATTTCATCGACAGGAAAACGCTTTAAATAGGCTAACGAAAAATAGCCGGTGCCAAAATCATCCACAGATAAGCGTACACCCATGGTATTAAGCTGGGAGAGTGTGCTCAATGCGCGATTGGCATCAGACATGATCGCGGTTTCCGTTAGTTCCAGAGTTAACCACTGTGGTTCTATTTTTGCTTCAGCAAGCGCATGATGTACGGTGTTGATCAAATTGATATCGTTCAGACTGTATGCAGAAAGATTGACAGAAACACCAATATTAATGTTGTCTGCATGCCACGCAGCGCATTGTGTCAGAGCCTGTTCCAGTACCCATTCGGTCAAGGTTTGTATCAAGCCGATTTGTTCGGCGAGAGGAATGAATTTTTCGGGAGAGATAAATCCATACTCGTCGTGTGCCCAGCGAATCAGTGCCTCAGCACCGGTAATATGGCCGTGTTGGAGATCGATTTTAGGCTGGTAATACAATTCGAAATTTCTATTTTCAACGGCTTGTCGTAGTTCGGATTCCATAGTGAGTTCAAATAAATTTTCACTGTTCATGCTTTTATCGTAAAACACATAACCCAGGCCTTTACGTTTGGCGTGATACATTGCCACATCGGCATGTTGCATAAGCAGCGTGGTTTTGTCGCCGTCACGGGGGCAGAGTACTAGGCCGATACTGATACTAATGGAAAGGTTATGTCCTTCTATAGCAATGGGTTTGTTGAGTGCATTGACAATTTTTTCTGCCACAATGGTGACACTTTCATCATGATCAATAGTGGGAAGCAATGCTGCAAATTCATCACCTCCCAGGCGGGCAACGGTGTCTGATTCGCGTAATATCGTTTGCAGACGTTCGCCCACGATTTTTAACAAGCGGTCTCCGATGTGATGACCCAGAGTGTCATTAATGTTTTTGAAGCGGTTGAGATCCATCACCATCAAGGAAAACGGTGTTTTATAACGTGATGTCGTCATTGTGATTTGTTCAAGTCGGTCATAAAACAGGACACGATTCGGCATACCGGTTAATGCATCAGTAAATGCCATATTTTCCAAAGTGTGATACAGGGTGCTGAGTTCACCACTCATATTGTTAAAATCGGTGGCCAGCTCGACAATTTCGCTATTGCCACTGACGACCACTTTTGTGCCTAACTGCGATTTGTCCTTCTGTACCCGTCGCAGATGTTTGGTCAACGTGCTGAGAGGACTCAATGCTGTGTGCTGTAGCATGAACAGGGCAATCAAAGTTGTACCTAGCATGATGATAGCGACGATGGGAAAAATAAAATTATGGGTTGTGGAAAGTTGTTGCCTTAGTTCGGTGATATTAGATGCAAAGGTTAAATCAAAAAGCGGCTGGTTTTGGGCGGTGAACAGACTGTATTCTGCTAGCAGGATATTTTTGTTGAGCTTCTTTGGCCAGTTTGCGGACTGGTAATGTATAGTTTTATCCGGCCCGGCCAGCTTTAACGGTGTATCCAGATCGCTATCAGCTTTTGCAAAGTCCGAGGTTGGGTCAATAATCAACTGCAAATAACCTTCGATTTGCAAATCGCCAACCGGAACGACAGTGGCAAGCACCGATCGCATACCGATGCGACAGAGTTCTGAATCCGGTTTCAGGCGCGCTGTCTTGCTGCGATTGGCCATTTTATTTAAGAGCTTGGTGCAAACGGGTTTGTTGTCGGGCAGTGTCGGGTCTCCCTTATTTGAGGCGGAGATGAGTTTGAATTTTGTATCATAGGCGTATATTTTGATGAGCTTGACGTGGCCGGGAGTGACGAAGGCACGATGAAAATGCGCATCTAACTGTGGGCTGATGCGTGCGGGGTCTTTGCTGATAACGGTCTGATGAAAGCCAGGAGTGGCTTGTGCATTGAGGCCTAGCTCCACGCTGTCTTGTGCCAGATTTTCAATGATTTCCTGGGTTTTGAGTTTTGCCAGTGAAACAAAAGATTCACGTTGATTATCCAGCACCAGCCGCTGGTAGGTTTTACCCGTGGCCACCGCTAGCATTATGCCCAACAGACCCATGATCAGGATAGTAAGTCCCAGACTGGCACGCATGGATGATGGTAGTTTGGGCATGGTTAAGTGAGTTTTTTCTGGTGGCCCGGGATTTTATTCTTGTACGTAGGGGAGAGCTTTTTTCCAGTTATTCTCCAAAATTGCCACGAAATCCATCGATATTTGCGTAGCCACAGTCGAGCGCGATATTAATGAATTCCAGTGCGCTAGTGACCCGTGCTCTGGCAAAAAACATGCAGCTTGTCAGAAAAGTACACACTGAAATGGCCATTTTTTTTGAGGATATCGGCCTCAGTTTTCTGCATTACCCAATAGAAATAAATAATAAACAACGTTTTGACGGTGTAATTACAGAGCGTCATAGGGCACCACAGGGAATAACGTCAAACAGGGGGGGGAACTTTAGAAAATCAGGAAGATGGGCAGGTGTCGGAGTGGCG
>QIGJ01000207.1 GCA_003229995.1 Gammaproteobacteria bacterium
CTGATTGAACAAAAGTGCAGGAATAGTCGTTCTATTTCGAGCTTTTGTGATTGAGGAACGGGCGAAGACGGGCTGAAGCCGAGATGCTAGAATGGGAAGTTATTACGTGCCCGTTCCTAAGCATTGAGGGATGATGTATTGCTGTGAAATATACCCGTGGCGTTTGAGATTTAGGTTTAAGTGTGCGTCATATTTTCTCCATGGTAAGACGAAATGACGCGTAATAGTCGTTCTATTGCAAGACATTTTAACGTCGCGATGGAATCAATAGGGCGTGCAGTCAGGCGAGTTTGGTTCTATCGATTTTCAGGGCGCAATACTGACAGGATTCATGCGAATACCCAAAGGACCGCGCTGCACGTACAGCTCCATACGCCTGTTGTTCCGCATAACCTCAATGCTAATTGTTTCATTGATGTCACCCTGGGTTGTGGCGTTGCGCAGATCTCGCCCAGTGTAAATTCTCTGGTTGTCGTAACGTAAAATCTGATCGTCGGGCAGTATCCCCGAGTTGTCTGCGGAGGAGCCGCTTAGCACGCTTTGCACAGAGATTCGGTTGGGTTGGCCGCTGGCAAACAAATAAGCAGCATAGGATTTTTCGTCCAATGTTTCTTTTAGATTGCCGGTTTGTGCTTCCAGTTTTTGCAGTTCTTCACGATAACGGGAATTGCCAAGCCAGCCTTCGCGTACGGCTTTGTCGCGCAGATAAAGTGTTTCCAGTTCCTGTTTTTCAAAACGTTCTTTTAATTGCTGTGCTTCCGCAGCATCCATTCCCGCATCGATTAATGCCTGTTGGTTGAACCAAGTGCTGTTTGCGCGAGTGGAGGATGTTGTGTTGTGAGGGGAGGTTGCCGAGTCTGTTTTTATTTGAGTATTACTTTGCTTTTCGAGTAATGCGATTTTTTTATCCAGGTTGTTGACTTGAGCTTGTAGATTTTTTCGAGCCTCTATTTCTTGTTTGAGTTGTTGCGTAATATTGCTGATATTGATATTTGTAATTTCTGCGGAAGCGAGGGATGTTGTTGCATTTTGTTTTGTCGTGATGGTCATTGGTTTTGTTGTTGGAGGTGTAGTGTCGGGTGATTGCAGTAGCAAGCCGATGACAAGGCCAATAATGGCAGCGAAAGCTAGACTGATAATGGATGTACGCATGAGTGTGGTTTCGCTTTGATATTTTTGATAGAAGGTTAAATTAAAGAGTGATTATTCTAGTGCAAAGGAGGCTTGTTTGCTCTGTGCTTGGTTTGATTCTGTACTTGTTCCGGTAATGGTATTTTGATGAAGTTCTATTGCCATTGGCCTTCGCGGATACGGTTAATCGCCGCCGCCAGTTCGTGTAGCCGGGGCAAGGCGAGGTTACCCACTTTATACGGACTGAAAATATCGAGCCCGTGGTGCTGTATGTCGGCCATCATTTTTTGTAATCCCAATCAGGTTTTCACCAGTGGTGGCATAGTGTTGCGAAAAATAATAAATCATCAGGCCAATGCTGTGAGTTTGGCCAATGTCGATAAGTTGTTCGACCTGCGAGAGGTCAATATGATGTTCCCCGTATAATAAATCATTCACGCCGCGTGTGTTGATTTTGACTTCCCGGTTGGCGCGAGCGGGGTTGAGTACATCGGCATCGGGACGACGGCTGACCGGTTCGTCAAATGCTTTGACCGGTGTGATTGTGGGGGTGATCGGCCTTGCCAGCGCCAGCGCTGGTTCGGTCACGTCGTGAGGTTGATAGGCATCAAGCATGATCACCGTATCGGCCACATCAAAATAATCACCGGAGCCGCCCATTACAATGACTGAAGACACGCCGTGTTGCTGGTATAAATCGCGTACCCGGTGAATCAGCGGGGTGATGGGTTCCTTGTCGTCTGCTACCAGTGCCTGCATGCGTTTATCACGAATCATAAAGTTGGTGGCGGAGGTGTCTTCGTCGATAAGTAATAATTGTGTGCCGCATTCCAGTGCTTCGATGATATTAGCGGCTTGCGAGGTGCTGCCGCTGGCGTTCTCGGTGGAAAATGCCACAGTGTCGCGACCGAAGGGCAGATGGTCAATAAAGGGGCTGATGTTGACCCGTGAAATGGCACGGCCGTCTTCTGCGCGCACTTTCACTGCATTTTCAATGGTAACCACACGCTCACGGCCATCACCGGGAATATGGTTGTACACGCCACGTTCCAGCGCGTGCAACAGAGTGGACTTACCGTGGAAACCGCCGCCGACAATCAGCGTAACACCGTGGCCAATGCCGAGGCCACGTACTTCGCCTGCGTTGGGCAGGGTTACTGTGCGTGCCAATGATTCAGGTGCCTTGAACAGTAGCGCATCTTTGCACAGCGGACGGTCATCCACACCGCTGGCGCGAGGCAGCAATGCACCGTCGGCAACAAAGGCGACCAGTTCAGCCTCTTGCAGCCAGTGACGCAGGGCATCCTGATCTTCCACACTGTGTATATGTTGCCGGATTTGTTGGCTGTCGAGGCTTTGGTAATACAGCGCTGCGTTGATGACTTTGGGCAGTTCATTGATGAACATCGACACGGCCTCGCGTCCTGCGGCACGTCGTCCCTGTGCGGGCAGACCCAGGGTGAATCGTGCTTCAATATTATCTTTGCTTACCAATACCGCATTGCGCACCAGCACCTGCTGACGACTGGTGGAAATATGAAATTCACCACTGCCGCCACTGCCCCGACGGCCTTTGACAAAGCGGCCAATGGCGTGCCGGATAGCGCGACCGAGAAAATCCTCCAGTGCCACGCGGCGTACCTCGGTCTGCCACAGATCGTGGGGAAACGCAGCTTTGTTGGCATCAACAGACACACTGATGCGCGAGGGCGTGGCGAAAGGGTCGCCCTGTACGTGATCAATGCTGAGGGTAAAAGTCGGGAAGGTGTAAGTCCCAGCGATAGCCTTGTAGGCTTTGTAGCCTTTGCCATCCAGAGCCAGCAGTTTGTTGTGTAAGTTGTCCATTGATTTCATCATGTTTTTGCGTGTTTCTGTTTTATCATGCTTAATGGACAATCTGTCAAACAAAAAAATCCATGTCGATGTTCTTCAAAAAAAAATCTGACACCCATCAACGTACCGTTAACCAAAGCATCGTGGCCTGGGCGCTTTATGACTGGGCCAATTCCGCTTTTGCCACCACGGTGATGGCGGGGTTTTTCCCGATTTTTTTCAAACAATACTGGAGCGCAGGTGTCGCCAGCACAGAAAGCACTTTTCATCTGGGTGTGGGTAATGCGCTGGCGAGTTTGTTCATTGTATTCGTTGCACCACTGTTAGGTGCGATTGCAGACAAGGGGGGTCTGCGTCGGCGGTTTTTGTTTTTGTTCGCGGGGACGGGCATGGTGGCCACGGCGGCACTTTATGGGGTAGAGCAGGGTGAATGGCTGATGGCGCTGGTACTGTTTATCACAGCAACCATTGGCTTTATGGGTGCAAACGTCTTTTATGACGCCTTGCTGGTTAGTGTGGCAAAAAAATCACAGTGGGATTTCATCTCGGCTTTGGGCTATGCACTGGGTTATCTGGGCGGTGGCCTGTTATTTTCCGTGAACGTGGCCATGAGCCTGTCGCCAGAAAGTTTTGGTCTGGAGAGTGCGACAGAGGCGGTGCGCTTGTCGTTTATCAGCGTTGCTGTCTGGTGGGCAGTATTTTCCCTGCCGCTGTTATTGCTGGTGAAAGAAGTACCACCAGCGCAGCGAATTTCCGGCTGGGCGGTGGTGCGGGCCGGTTATGCACAATTGTTGGATACTTTTCATCATCTACGGCAGATGCGTGTGGTAGTGATTTTTCTGCTGGCCTATTGGTTTTATATTGACGGTGTGGACACTGTGGTGCGTATGGCGGTGGATTATGGTCTTTCCATTGGTTTGCAACAAGAGAATCTGATTACCGCCTTGTTGATTACCCAGTTTGTGGGTCTGCCTGCGACGCTACTGTTCGGTTTTCTTGCGGCCAAAATGGGGGCCGGAGGGCAGGGCGCAAAGAGAGGCATTTTCTTTGCATTAGTCGTCTATGTGCTGGCGGTGATCGGTGCCTTTTTTATGGACAGCAGTGCAGAGTTTTATGCCCTGGCGGTGACGATTGGCCTGGTGCAGGGTGGGGTGCAGGCGCTGAGTCGCTCGCTGTATGCGCGGATGATTCCCGCAGACAAGTCCGCCGAGTTTTTTGGTTTTTACAACATGCTGGGGAAATTTGCTGCTGTACTGGGGCCGTTGCTGGTGGGTGTAGTAAGCTTGGCCTCCGGCAGTCATCGTTGGGGGATGTTATCAGTGGTGGTATTGTTTTTAATCGGAGGATGGTTGCTGACTAAGGTGGATGTACGGCAGATTCGGCAGTGATTTTTAAGGCATATA
>QIGJ01000180.1 GCA_003229995.1 Gammaproteobacteria bacterium
TGGAGCTGGGATATTCATCGATTTTTTGTTCCGCTCTATTCAACACAGAGTAAAATCGTAGGGTGGAACAAGCGCAGCGGTTCCACCATGGCCTTGCACACACCCAAACTCGATTGCCTGAAGCAGAAAAAACGGCCCTCATATATCAGTTGCATTTTAAGAACTCAAAAGCTGAATAGTATCGGCTGGGGCAAGTTCCAATCACACTATGCAACCTACTCAAAATCAAACACAGCCAATAACCCCCTCATAATGTATGTATTTCTTCGCCACCGGGAGTGCTAAAATGGTTCTGTTGCCCTTCCCGCAGGGCCGAACGACAAACCACCGGAGCACATTATGAGCGCATTACCCGAATACAAAACCACCATCACCGATGAAGTCACCGTCATGCCTGCCGCCTATGAAAAACTCGTGGAATTGCTGAAAAGCGAAGAAGACATCAACGGCGTACGCATTTTTGTTTCCGGCGGCGGCTGCGGCGGTATGACTTACGGCATGACCTTTTCCGAAGCACCTAGCGCGCACGATGCCATTCTCGAACAGGACGGTCTCACCTTGTATGTGGACGCCGTAGCCTTGAGCTTCCTCAACGGCGTGGAAATTGATTTTGTGGAGCAAGGCGTGGGAGCCAGTTTCGTGTTCAAAAATGCCTTTGCCAGTACCGGCGGCTCCGGTGCCTGTGGAGGTTGTGGTTCGGCAGGCGGTGGTGGTTAACAATACAAGCGGCAAAAACCACCCACGCAGCCTCCAAATAACCGTTTTCCTGGCCTTTGCCGGGAAAACGGCAAAACCACCCCAGCTATTTGCTCTATTCAGTGCCTACCTCTAATTTAAAAAACAAACACCCCCGCCTGCTATTGGTCGCCCCCCACAGCAGCTATCGCATCGCTCCCTACCTGAACGCCGCTCAATCCCTGGGCATCGATGTACTTATTGCCTCCACCAGCGAACACTCACTGGTGAGCGCCGTGGCCGAAGGCCTACGCATCGACCTCACACAACCCGAACACGCCCTCGATACCTTGCTCGCCGCAGCCAATGAGCGACCCTTTACCGGTATTATCGCCACCGACGACAGTGTCGTTGAACTCGCCGCCCGCACCGCAAAAAAACTCAGTCTGCCGCACAACCCACCAGACGCCGTGTACCTCACCTACCGCAAAGACCTGGCCCGCGCCCGGCTGGCACAACACGGCGTGCCCATACCCGACTTCACTCGCATCGACCTGCACGCCGACCTTGCCGCGCAAACTGCAACACTCAACTACCCCTGCGTCATCAAGCCCCTTAACCTTTCCGGTAGTTGTGGCGTCATCCGTGCCAACAACATTGAACAGGCGATTTCGGCTATACAACGCATTGCCGCCATCATCGAAAAACGATGTGACGAAAGTGAACGCCGTTACCTGTTGGCAGAAGACTACCTGCCCGGCATCGAAGTCGCACTGGAAGGCATGCTGCACAACGGTAAACTGCAAGTGCTGGCATTGTTCGATAAACCCGACCCACTGGAAGGCCCGTACTTTGAAGAAACCTACTACATCACCCCCTCACGTTTAACGGAAACACAACAGACACTTATCGCACAACGAGTACGCGAAGCCTGCACCGCCTACGGACTGAGCCACGGTCCAGTGCATGCCGAACTGCGGCTGAACACCCAATCACACAATGGCCAACCGCAAGCGTGGATACTCGAAATTGCCGCCCGCACCATCGGTGGCCAATGCGCACAACTTTTAAAACAGGGCAGTGGTCACGGGCTGGAAGAGTTGGTTATCGCACAAGCCATGGGCAAACCTCTGTCCATACAAAACACCGGCAATGCCGCTGGCGTGTTAATGATCCCCATCCCCAAAGCGGGTATTTTACGCCGCGTCGAAGGCCTGCCTGCTGCGCGTAAAGTCCCCCACGTTCTTGATGTAGAAATTTATGTGCGCGAAGGTTATGAGTTAGTGCCGTTGCCGGAAGGGACAGCGTACCTCGGTTTCATTTTTGCTCAGGCGGCCAAACCGGAACAGGTAGAAGCCGCCCTGAGGGAAGCACATGCGCAGCTAGATTTTGTGACTGCGCCAGTTTGGAAGTTGAGCTAATCGTGGTATTTTCCCCCGATTAAGGAAGTGAGAACCTGGGCGAACCTGACTCAGGAAAACCTCGGTGTTCTGGGTAGTATCGATAAACCCAATGCCAGTGCAAAAATGAACCAATATGAGCGAGGTACCCACATTCCCAGGTACCCGCAGTTAAACGAACTTACGGCGGCGCTTGGCCTTCCCACCGCCTACGTCTATGCCTGAGTCCCCGAGGAGGAAAGACGGCTTGGGCATTACTTCTTTCACATCCTATCAAGTGGACTAATCACCGCATGACCACCCCGATTCAGGACATGCGTGTAAATCATCGTCGTTGAAACATTCGCATGCCCCAACAACTCCTGTACCGTGCGTATATCCTGCCCCGACATCAAAAGGTGCGTAGCAAAGCTGTGCCGCAAAGAATGACAATTGACCTTTTTTGAGATGTCTGCCTTCTGAGCTGCAATCTTTACGACCTTCTGCAAACCATTTTCATGCACATGATGACGCCGGGTTATCCCGCTACGAGGATCAACCGACAGCCTTGTGCTTGGGAAAACATATTGCCAATGCCATTCTTTGGCTGCGTTGGGATATTTTCGCGCCAATGCATTGGGCAGGTAAACCATCCCAAAGCCATTATCAAGATCCTCCTGGTGCAGTAGTCGCACTCCCTTAAGATGTTCCATTAAAGGCCTCATTGTTCGTTCAGGTAACGGTACTACCCGGTCTTTTTGCCCCTTCCCATCACGTACCAGAATTTCTCTATATTCAAAATTAACATCCTGAACCCGAAGTCGTACACAATCCATCAGGCGCAACCCGGCACCATAGAGCAGTGAAACCATTAGATGATGAATACCCTTTATCTGGTTTAAAAGGCCATTAACTTCATTTTGTGTTAACACAACAGGTAAACGTTTGGGCCGCTTTGCCCGTGAAAAA
>QIGJ01000046.1 GCA_003229995.1 Gammaproteobacteria bacterium
CCCAGTCGATGGGGAGCCATATACCCAATCCACGACCATGCATATACGCCAATGTGAGGCCGCATCAGGATATATGGCAATACACCAAAAACGATAAGCGTTACCGCTATGTCTCTCATTTATCAGGCTCTCGCTGTCACAGGCGTTATATATTCGGAAGTACAGTATCAGGGAAAAATCGATACGATTTATGGGTCATTAACCATATTTGTCAAACAAATGTTCAACCGCCCTACCCTGGCATCCCAACTGTTTTCTTTTGCCACCGTGCGTCTTTGCTCTGTGCTACTCGCACCGTTACCCTGTAATGCCGCTTCTATCAATTCCGGCCACTGGTCGATAGTGCGCGCAATGGCGACATTCAATTCGAAAGGGATGACACTGGGAATATCGGAACTGACAACCGGTTTTCCTGTGGCTAGATATTCATGCAGCTTCAGTGGATATATACCACGAGTCCACACGTCTCCTTCCACTCGATAACACATGAGATTGACATCCATGTTGGCAGCATAACCGGGTATCTCACGATAGTCTTTGGCACCCAAAAAATAGACATTTTTTAACCCTGCACAAACATCAAACCCCTTTTGTGTGCGGGCATCAAGTTTTCCTTTGCCGCCGACGAATACAAAATTCCAATTTTGATGACTTTTTGCAAGTGATGCAATTAAGGGGAAATCAACCTTGAGATTAAGGATTAAGGCTTCCCACATAACCAATTCGTGGATGGGGAACGTTTACAAGATCATCAGGTTCGGAGCAACCCTCTGTAGCCGCACCACAAAAGGTATCAAAGTCCGCACCATTAGGCAGCACTTCAACCGGTTTTCCGCTAATTTCCGCAAGCTCCTCAGCAATAACATCCGATGATGCCACCACCAGATCAGCCATTGCTAAAAGCGCCCGTTGTTGCTCCTCCGTCTCACGATTCCACCCAGGCATCAAATTGAGCATGTCATAGGCATGATAAACCACAAAATCGGGTTGAATTTTTTTGGCATAGGGATAAAACTGTGGATGAAAAAGATACGCTACGCGTGGCGCGTTTTTCACTCTGGTGTGATTTTTCACTCTGCTGTGCATGCGCCGCCAACGACGTGCAGCCATGCGCATTGCCAGATGATCAAGTGCCGAGAACCTGGGCCAGCGCAGTAAAAACTTTGGAGGGTGATCCACCAGCACCTGATCCTGAGCACGAAAACTACCGTTGACGGATGCCGCTTTCCACGCTGTCTGATCCCTGTCCCACACACTCCACAAACCGTTGCTATAAATAATGTTGTGCTGGCTTCCCAGCCTTGAAAGCAGCTGTTGCCGGTTCATCCACGGCCCATCCCACGCATTGGGAGCCATGGCAATAATGTTCAGTGGGGCCGGATGAAAGGTATTATTTGTTTTCATATCAGGAGATGGCGTTTTCTTCAAATTCACGAGGCTGCTGCAAGTTCGGCGCTCACTCCCCGGTCCGTCAATTCTATCGTGTATTGTGAGCCATTCACATCAACCTGTATTCTGCGAATATCATCGTTGCCATCATCTTTTCGGAATACCGTCAATGCCGCTTCTCCAGACTGCAGCACCCATAAAAACTCCACCTGCTTATCATGCGCTGAATGCATTAAAACTGGCGTGGCATGAGGCAAAAATGGCACATCGGTGTACCAACCACAGGGAGTGGGTTGTTCCCTGCCCTTGCACACCTGTGTGTCAACCGGCATCAATTGCTGTGTCCGGGCAATCACTTTTCCATTTCTTTTGATGATCCCGCTCTTTCCCTTTAGTTTAACGGAGCTGTTAGGTAAAAAATGAAACTGTTGGGTATAACGGTTAACATTGTCACCACGAAGACGATCCCAGACCAACAGCAGGTGTGTCCCCACTTTGACCACGGTCCTTGTCTGTTCAACTCCCGCGTAGGTTGTGTGCTTTGCCGTAACATAATCCACAATTCCCTTGCTACCGGAATTCAGGACAAGCCCTCCGCTGGGCACCGCACGTTCCTGAAGACTTCGTCGGTCAAGCTGATGCCGCTGACGAAATCCCACAAACCAATCCGCAAGCCCGACTGATTCCACAATGGCATTCAGTTTCCAGGAATCCGCCAGCAACGCGGGTAACCCTTCACGGCGACGACTCAGCGGTACTTGCTTCACACCCTCCACCATCACGCCGTTATGTGAAGCAGAATTCCAGAAATATTCCCGCCAGTGAGGATAATTTTCCGATGTATACATGGTGGACGTAAACGGTATTAATATCCCATCGCCATTACGCACGCTGATTCCCAATGCATCCCGGTGAGCGTGCGGGGCTTCCAGAATACGGGTATGAAAGACAATCTCGATATCGTCTTTTTGTTCAGCGACAAAGAAACTGTATCCACCTTCTGCAAAAACACCCAGTCGTTTACGCGGGAAAGCATCGATCACATTGCTCTTTGTATCGGGCAAGTACCCGTTATGCACAAAATCAGGCTTCAGATCAAACAACACTGTCATATTTTCTCCCGGTTTGCTGTATGGCATACCGTCCACCTCACCATCCACCCCTGCCATATAGAGGCCAGCAGTCATCATGTTCGCAAGTTTTTGTTGGTACTGATCAGACATCGGCCAGCCAATGTTTCGGGCGACACGCTGTATTTCAAGAAATGAACGAAGAGTATAAAACTGATAAAAACCGGATTGTTCAAAATGAATACCATCAACGGAAACATTGTTCGCCATTTGTTGCTCAGCCCGGGAAAACCCCAACTGCAATAACTCATGCTGCAACCGGGAATCATCCTCCAGCATGGCCAGCGCCAGTAGGGCAAGTGCATTATTCAACCCGTGATTATGGTCAGGCCGATAGACCGAGGGTCGTCGGACAAACGCCACATGCTCATCAATCGCAGCGGTAAACATCGCAATATTATTGGCATCAAGATAGTTCACTCGCTGCGCTGACAGCAAAAACCAGGAAAACACGATGGCCCGCCAAGATGTCGCATGTTCGGTCCATGCCCAATCAGAGGCCGGGGCATCTTGTGGATTACTTGCCAACCAACTACGCAAAATAGTGTCTGCCTGAGACAGGCGAACAATATCTCCCTCTCCTCCCGCTTTGATGAGACATGAAATAAAACGTAAAGAGTGAAGATAAAAATAGGAATACCCAGAGACACTATCACCCAGATCCCATTCGGGATTCAGGCCAATTCTCTTCGGGCCAGTGTTATCCAGTTTCAGCTCCCCTTTATCAAGTACTTCCAGCATTTCTTCACAGTTTTCTGATAAATATCTGGGATAAAACACATAACGATTCTCACCCGATACCGGGCCTTCCCAAGCCACATCAGCCTGCGAAATATCTTTTGATAAGTAGTGTTCAGCGGCCAATCCACCCACCAGCGCCAACACAACCACCACCAGTAATATGGCAGCAACAAGCAGTCTTTTTCCAAATCCCAATTTCATACTCCATCCATCAAATCAATGACTTGAATTCAAATCACACACTTAAGGAACGTGCACGAAATAACTTCTCTGTTTAGCATCCCGGCTTCAGCCCGTCTTCGCCCGTTCCTCAATCACAAAAGCTCGAAATAGAACGACTATTCCTGCACTTTTGTTCAAT
>QIGJ01000129.1 GCA_003229995.1 Gammaproteobacteria bacterium
AAAGCCCTTTTGACGATTATTCGCTCCAAGAAATGAAGCAATCACCTCAAAAGGAGAAAATTATGTTTAAAGTCATGTTGCGCTGGATACTGAAAACACTGTACCGCGTCGAAGTGAAAGGCACTGAGCATTTGTCCCGGTTCAGCGAACGCACACTGGTGGTCGCTAATCACACCTCATTTCTGGACGCCGTTTTGCTGTATGCCTATCTCCCGGTATCAGCCACCTTTGCGATCAATACCTACATCTCCCGTCGCTGGATTGGGCGTCTGGCCAATGTAATTGGCAACCTGTTTCCCATCGACCCCCGCAACCCGCTTTCCATACGCGCCCTTATTCGCCGCCTGCAAAAAGGTGGCACGGTCGTGATTTTTCCCGAGGGGCGCATCACGGTTACCGGTTCCCTGATGAAAGTGTATCCCGGGCCGGGGCTGGTGGCTGACCGGTCCCACGCTACGGTGTTACCGATCCGTATCGACGGAGCCCAATACACCCCCTTTTCCCGCTTACGGGGTCGTGTCCGCCTGAGCTGGTTTCCCAAAATCACGCTGAATGTGCAAGCTCCCCGCTGTTTATATATTGCTGACGAATACCGGGGGCGTCGTCGCCGTGAACAGGCTGGTCGCCTGCTCTCCGAACTCATGACTGAAATGATGTACGAGACGGCAAATACAAACCAGACACTGGTGGAGCGTTTACTGGATGCACGTCGTATCCACGGCGGCTCACACATCATTGCTGAAGATATCAACCGGACGCCACTCAGTTACAACAGCCTGATTACACGCTCTGTTGTGCTGGGTCGCCAACTGGTTAACTATTGTGACGGCGATGACACGCTTGGCGTTTTACTGCCGGGGACTCTGGCAACCGTAGCAACATTCTGGGGTTTGCAACTGCATAACAAAACCCCGGCAATGCTGAACTACACCGCAGGCGCACAGGGAATGATTTCCGCGTGCGAAACCGCCCGGCTGCGCCGTGTGGTAACATCCCGTCGCTTCGTAAAACAGGCCAACCTTGAAAAAGCCGTGGCAGCGTTGGGCGAGCAGGTTGAATTAATCTACCTCGAAGACGTGGCCGAAACCATTGGGCTGTTTGACAAATTATTCGGCCTGGCAAAAAGCCGGATCGATAGCTGGTTATTACGTGATGTCTGCCGTGATACATCACAACGTGCCGTTGTTTTGTTTACCTCAGGCTCTGAAGGCACACCAAAAGGTGTTGTATTGTCACATCAGAATTTGTCAGCCAATATTCAGCAGCTCATGTCACGGATCGATTTTAATGCTCAGGATATCGCCCTTAATGCCCTGCCTTTATTCCATTCTTTCGGTTTGACTGCGGGCATGATTCTGCCATTAACATCGGGTGTGCGGGTTTTCTTCTATCCCTCACCGCTACATTATCGGGTAGTGCCGGAAGTCGCTTATGAAATCAATGCCACGCTGCTCTTTGGCACCAACACGTTTTTGTCGGGCTATGCCCGCTTTGCCAACGCCTATGACTTTTACAGTCTGCGGTATGTGTTTGCCGGTGCTGAAAAACTCCAGGACGAAATCCGGCATATCTGGCAGGACAAATTCGGTGTACGCATTTTTGAAGGTTATGGTGCCACCGAAACCAGTCCTGTTATCGCGGGCAACGCACCATTGGCAAACCGTCCCGGCACCGTCGGCCAACTGATGCCCGGTATGGAATACCGTTTAGTCAACGTACCCGGCCTGGAAGAAGGCCAGCGTTTACACGTTAAAGGCCCGAATGTCATGCAGGGTTATTTATTTCATGACAACCCCGGCTTGCTGGTACCTCCTTCATCTGAATTCGGTGATGGCTGGTATGACACGGGTGATATTGTCACTATTGATGCAGATGGTTTTGTACGAATCTGTGGCCGTGCCAAACGTTTCGCAAAAATTGCCGGGGAAATGGTCTCACTCACGTCTGTTGAAGTATTAGCCAGTAAAGTATGGCCCGATGCTCTGCATGCCGCTATCGCCGTTCCGGACGCCAAAAAAGGTGAGCAGGTTATATTACTGACAACCCTTGATACCGCTGACCGTGCTGCATTGCTGGCACAGGCCAAAAATGAAGGTTATGCAGAAATAAGCGTACCCCGGAAAGTCATGCATATCGATAAAATGCCGGTTTTGGGTACAGGCAAAATTGACTACGTTTCCGCAAACAAATTGATAGCCGCCTGACCATGCAACACAAAATAAAAAATAAAATGAACAATAATATCTATCGCGTGCTGGCTACCCAGTTTCTAACGGCCTTTGCCGATAACGCGATTTTGTTCACCGCCATTACCATCATCATGCAACAAGTCGAACCTGGAAACTGGTATATACCTGCTTTGCAGGCTTCTTTCCTGATTGCCTTTGTCTTGCTGGCACCCTGGGTGGGCCGGTTTGCTGACTCCCGCCCCAAGCCTCGCGTGTTATTCGGCGCAAACACGATAAAGGCTTTTGGCGCAGGTTTGTTATTCCTGAACATTGAGCCGCTTATCGCCTATGCCATTATTGGCCTGGGGGCAGCGGCATACAGCCCGGCAAAATACGGCATTCTTCCGGAAATGGTCGATGAAGACACACTGGTTAAAGCGAATGGCTGGATCGAAGGATCAACCATTCTCGCTATTCTCGGTGGCACTGTGGTCGGTGCAGCGTTGTCAGAGTATTCCATCAGCATCGCGCTTTTCACTGTCATCAGCCTGTATATTATCTCCGCGCTGATTGCGTTGAGCATCCGGCATAACGTGATTGTCGGGATAAAAACAGAAAATGCACTCGGCAACTTTTATACACAAATGAAAGGTCTGCTTGCCGCACCCCGGGCCAGGTTTTCAGTGCTCGGAGTCAGTTTGTTCTGGGCCGCTGCCACTGTGTTACGAGTGCTTCTGATTGCATGGGCTCCGGCAGTGCTATTTATTTATTCAACCACAGATATTGCCATGCTCACCATGGCTGTTGCCATCGGCATCGCCTGTGGCGCATT
>QIGJ01000128.1 GCA_003229995.1 Gammaproteobacteria bacterium
CCCCTTGCTTTTGTGGCATAACCTCTACCAGCGATTCTGGTTTATCGTCAACAACGAGTTCCTGAACTGCCTCACTTTTTTCTGCTGTTGTCAACTCTGCCGTATCGACAATGACATCTCTCTCGGGCTTGACCGTTTGACCACCGCAAGCTACCAAATTCAACACTGCTGCCATACAGGAAAACAACACCGTTCTAGCGCAGAACTTTGACATTTTGACCCATCCTCAAAATACAATTCACATTTGATAAAATTACTGACGCGTAAAAACAATACCAAAATGCGGCACAGACATTTATCCGCACCGCACCCCGGTTTTACCCTATTAATTCCACCAATGATTAATCACCGCAACAAAAATTATCGCCATGGATTCGTCAGGCTAGCTTCACTCTTCGGCGGTTTCCAGTCAGCCGGTTTCGGCTTGGAATGACACTTGGTACATGATTTTGTGGTAATCGGAAAAGATACCTTGCGACACACACCGCACTTCTGCCCCAGCAAAATTGCCGACATACTAATTACATTAGCCTTACGCTGCGGAATGAAGATTTTTGGATGGCAATTAGAACAGTGCAACCACTGGGTATGCGGCTTATGCGGAAACACCACATCTGGCATCGACGCCTTCACTTCACGAACGATATCCAAATCCATCACCAATGGTTCCACCGTAGGGTCAATAAGATCATAACGTGGTTTCAGCAAACCATCATCCAGTGATTTCACCCAATCCACATAATTACCAAACTCACTGGTCGGTAAACCATCATAAGCAATTAATGGCGGTTGTAAGACATGCGTACCATCATTTGCGGAATCATGGATGCCATCTTCAGCCGGTGCTGCGTTACGCTGTTCGTCTTTCTTCAACAGGCGATTAAAAATATTCGCTCCACTTACTTTACCCTTGGCCGATTTAACTTCCTTTAAAGGCGCTTGAGCAGCCTGAGCGTTAAAACCAACGACCAACAAGGTCGTCATCGCCAATACGCTCAAGAAGAAGTATTTTGTTTTCATTTTATCCTCCCTTTAACGTCGTTATTTAGCTGGCTTATCCAGAGACTTGTACGTTGGCGCAACCAATCGCTGCACGGTACTGCCGTGAATTTGCGTCGGCATGCCAGGTACCCCCGAGTGACACATTCCACAGTTCTCAACTGACCATGAAATTTCACCATTGTGACAAGCCCCACAGAACTTGCCATCAATGATCTTCGCCATCGTGATTTTATTGCCACCAGCTTTGAATTTGAAACCAAGATCCGCATGGCAAACCTTGCAGCGGAAACGAATACGGTGATACCAGTGCGGAAAAACTACCGGACGCATACCCGCCGCGTCAGCATAATTATTGATAACTACATCAGCATATTCAGCCTGCGCCGCCTGTGGCAGCATCAGGACTGCAAACATACTCAACAAGCCGACCATCGCTGACTTGAACATAGAGCCTCCCTCCATAAATTCACCAAAAAAACCAAAACACACGCCGAATGTGATTTTGTTATCTCACGTGTGGCGCACATACTACCCTACATTAAAAACTACGGGTAGCCTGAAAATTCATTGATTTTGTAACATTCCCACTCGCTCCCTCTGACACCCTAAAGCTCAATGAGGTTGATAGCAAACCCAGGCTATAGCGAAACGCCCCTTCCCAACGTAAAGTTGATGTTGGCGTAGCGCTACCAATCTGTTTACCACCTTGCAAGCTAGAGGTAAAACGAAGGTTATAAACCCCAAATGGGCGATTATTGCGCCTCGACGCACTCGTGGTCTCCACGCCCTCAACGTCCGTTAACTCACTTTCAGTCACCTGATAGTTGGCGTTGCCCGACATGCTGCTAAGACGATTAATGGTAATACTTGTATTGTAATTCAAACCAAAACTGTTAAACACAGTATCGGTATCACCAAAACTCCGAGAATCATTGAGACGACCACTCACATAGGTTGATCCTCGACCTCCACGCGAACTCCAGCTAAGACTTGCCCCGTGATTCAGACCTTGGCTTACGCGATCAGCCTCACTGTTTTTACTGCCAGAGGCAGACTGCGAGAACGTTGCCGCCAGAGAACTCGTTGACCCCAGCGCCCACGACTTACCCAGATTGTGACCAATACCTGATGAAATGTTTTGACTATCCGTAGAAGAAGACACATCAGGCGTTTCTGTTTCTGTTTCTGTTTCTGTTTCTATTGTTGTGTTCGACGCGCTCATGCTCCACTGCCAGGAATACGAATACCCTGCCCACCGTTTGTACCCACCAGAGTACGACAAACTCACCGTCTGCGCTGTCGATAGCGTTTGACTATCCCCACTATCAGACGTACCCAAAGAGACTCCCGCACTCATACTTAGCGAACGAGAAAGCTGGTACCCCAAACTCAGGTTTGTACTCAGACTTTGGGAAACGGTTGTTGCCGTCCCCTCGCTCTTGTTTTCATTTAACCGAACACCACCCGATACCCTGAGCGCACGATACTCTGGTCGCCAGAAAAACGAACTGGACGCCTGGGAATCGATAGACGTGAAACTACGCCCAGTCGGGTTAACTTCCACATATGAAACTAAACTATTCACACCCAGTTCTGCGCTCGGCGTATAAACATGGCCAAGCGACAGCACATCCACGTTGGACTCACCCGCTATTCCCCGAGATCGCGTACCGGAGTGAGTTAGATCCACAGTTAAGATTTGCCGTGGAACACGCAACTGATAATTCAGACCATAAATCACACTGTTTGAACCAAAAGAACCCCCGTCATACTCTGTGGAACTATACCAGCCATTATATAACTGATTATATGCTCGCGGACGGTAACTCTGGCGCAAAGTGAGTCGAGTCACGCGAAAACGGGTGTTGCCTGAAATTTGAGATAGATCCTGGAACTGCTGAGAACGGCTATCCGTTCTGGAATAGCTCATGGAAAAAGGAAAACGGCTTTGGGGAAATACGCCTAATGACAAACTGCCAGTACCTACCGTTCCTTCTGTACTGCTAGACAGAGACTCGGTACTCGACAAACCAACATTCAGCGCTAAAGATGTCGTAGCAAACCAGGGTCGCCAGACGTAACCCGACGCACCCAAGCCGAATAGCAAACTTGTTGATTCGGATTGGCTGCCCGCACTTTCAACGTAATTGTAGTGGTAGGCAACCTGTCCAGAATACACCAAAGGCACTAATCCACCAAAAGCAGCATGCACCTCTGCTGACAGTACAGAAAGTCCCAAAACAACAGCAAACCACCCCTGTCGCCGTAAAATAATGCCACTCGACACCATATAAATCTGTTTCGCACTAAATGCGGACAAACAGGCTTTCACCATCACCCACATTCAACACACGAAGCCCCCCGCTCTATGATTCATCAGATAACACACCCAAAATACGTTCAAGCGTGTGCAAGTCCCACCCACAAGCGGTGCAATCGCTAGCCCGTACTTGTGCTTATTTTTTTTATCGTCCAGGAACCTGCCGGGCTTAGGAAAACATGGCGAGGGAACGTTATTTTGAGTCCATTTTTTTGATCATTTGAGGTGAATGCTGGAC
The DNA here is from genome assembly GCA_003229995.1 of Gammaproteobacteria bacterium. Classification (GTDB taxonomy): domain Bacteria; phylum Pseudomonadota; class Gammaproteobacteria; order SZUA-152; family SZUA-152; genus SZUA-152. The sequence continues at coordinate 3,561 of QIGJ01000128.1, forward strand.
ATATTCAACGAAAAAGATCAAACAAATGGACTAAAATGAATTTCCTGCAGTCGATTCATCCTAAGCCCAACGGGCTTCTGGCAGTATATGTTAGCCGCCAGACTGGCGCAAACCCACAGCCGCTTTGGCACATCAACGCCAAGGGGCATCATTAACCGTAATTTTTGCATCCGCATGCAGGCGCCCCAAAAGCGCTTTCCATGCCGCTTCCCCTTTCTCTCGTTGATAGAGTCTTTCCGCGCGCGCTTTCACCGAGTCAAAAGTATTCAACACAGGGGACGTGCGTTCTTCCAACCGAAACAGAGACACACCCTCCAACAACACTACTGGAGCAGAAACCTCACCGGGCTCCATGATAGCCAATACCTTTTCTGCATTTTCCCCTAACATGCCCAGATGCACAAAACCCATATCGCCACCATTCTCGGCAGATTTGTCACTGGAATGAATCCTGGCGAGCTCTGCAAAGTCAGCACCTGCATTAACACGCTTAACAATTGAAGCCGCCTCATCACTGGCCTGCTTCCACACACTGGAAGATGAGGAAGGGTCCACTCGTAACAAAATTAACGAAACCCGGTTACGCACTGGGGTAGTAAATAAATCTTTGTGTTCTTCAAAATATTTTCTCAGCTCACTCTCAGAGGGTGCGCCCACCAACGTCACAGAAAGCTTGATGACCTTAACCAAGCTATCATCAGCCAACTTTTCCCGCAATTCAGACAACACCTTGTCGCGCGCCTTGGCCCATTCAGGGTCATCTTGAAACTTTGCATCAAAAGCCTGCACGTTGGTCTCAACTTCATCGGCATCAGGCTTTAACTCGCGACGTTTGGCCTCCTGAACCAACAGTGCCCTTTCAATGAGCTCATCAGCCACTTCCTTGCGGAATGTCTTTGCCTCTTCCTCCTCAACCTTTCCATGGTAAAAACGATCCCGGATCCCCTTGCGTAACGCGGAAACATAGTGCCCCATAGACACCCGCTGCCCATTCACAATGGCGATATAATCCAGCACTTGCGACTTTTTTGCCTCTTCTTCTTTTTCTTTCGCAACCGAGCTTGCGGCTTGTTGCGGTGCAGCAGAAGAAAAATCCACACCACAAAACCAGCAACATTACACGACGCGTCATAATCATTCTTTTCCACCTAATTCAATAAGCGCATGTCAGCACTTTTTCTAACACTCCATAAAAAAAGCTGGCAGCCTGGCCGTTAATGCCAGGCTGCCAGCCCATTACCACTCTAAACCAGAAACTGGATCAGCTTACTTGGTATGGCATACCAAACAAACACGACTACCCGCATTGG
>QIGJ01000319.1 GCA_003229995.1 Gammaproteobacteria bacterium
TTCTATTTCGAGCTTTTGTGATTGAGGAACGGACGAAGACGGGCTGAAGCCGGGATGCAAAACAGGGAAGTTATTTCGTGCACGTTCCTTACCCTATCCTACTCGCTCATTGCTGCTGATGATGATAATCAGTAGTGGCTGGTTAATGCTGGGCTCCCAGGCCTCTACTATTGGGCAACAACTGCTACTCATCACAATAGCGATGTCCACCCTGTTAGCGACAGCTCTCCGGCTCAAACTTATCCCATTACCTAAAATGACCGCAAAAAAAGTGTTCTCGTGATGATCCTGCACACCCAATACCGATCCACCCAGATACTGATGACACTTTTTTTATGCCTGCTGCCCGGAATACTGTGGACGCTGAATCCACACCCCGCTGTGGCCATCGCTATTGGCCTGTTTCCCATCGCAGTGCTGTTAACGCCTTTCCTGACAGTCCTGCTGTTTGTGATGTTCTCCTTCTTTCGCATTCACGAAGTTTTTCCACAACTTTACGACTTAAAACTCCCCTTGCTACTCTCCATGGCTTCATTAGGTGCTGTGATCTGGCATATTGGACTGACAAAAAAAATTAATGCTTGGTGGTGTCCAGAATTAACCGCTATATCAGTATTTTTTGGGTTAACAATCATTGGTATCCCGATGGCCAGCAACGTCGCTGTTGCTATAGAATATTTTGAGGATGTCTACTGGAAAATTATCGTAATGACCTTTGCCATTGCTTGGCTTACCCGCACCACTCAAGATTTCGCCCTGGCTGCCAGACTCATTACATTTTTTGGCATGCTAGTTGCCCTGGTTGCCATTTTCAATAAGATCAATGGCATCGGTTTGGTGGAAGAAACACGAGTCACCATCGGACGGGCGATTGGCTCAGTACTGGGTGACCCCAATGATCTGGCACTGGTACTGCTACTTCCCGTCGCCTTTGCCACCAGCCTGATCATGACCGACAGCATGGGACGTTTCACCAAACTCTTCGGCCTGTTCAGTGTGCTGGTACTGTTTTCCGCAGTGATTGCGACCCAAAGCCGCGGTGGTCTGCTCGGCATCATAGCAATATTCGGGGTTTACGGTTACCGCCGCATCCCGTCCAAAGCACTGTTTTTCAGCCTTGCAGGGATAGCCGCCATTACCCTTTTTGTACTCGCCGACATCTCAGGCCGTGCCTCGGGAGGAAGCACAGAAACCGGCATTGATGCCTCAGCCATGGGACGTTTGTATGCTTGGGAAGCTGCATACAGCATGGCCCTGCACAACCCATTTAGCGGTGTCGGCATTAATAATTTTCACGGTAACTATTTCTTCCACAGCCCCCACTGGGATGGACAGAACCATGCCGTACACAGCACCTGGTTCGGCGTATTAGCTGAGATCGGTTTTCCCGGGCTCATCGTTTTTATCACCGCCATTGTCATGCTGGTGAAAACATCCCTTCATTCCCTGCAACGCATCGAACAAAATCTCAACCAAGTTGATCCCGCTATACATGCCACAGCACAAGCAGTACTGGCAGGCCTGTTAGGCACCGTGGTCTCCGCTACTTTCCTGACCCAGGGACTTACCTGGCCAATCTACATTCTTGCTGCACTAGTGATAGCGGTTGCCCGTTGGGTGAATTCACACCTCCCTCCGACATTGGCAACAAATACCCTTCCACATAACCGTAATGACACCGGGTAAGAAAATATGCTCACCAACAAACAATCAGACACACAACCGTTATCTATTTTGATCATCGACGACTCCAGTAGTGAACGTATACTGCTGGGAGCCATACTGAGAAAACAAGGACATGTAGTAACAGAAGCCGCCATTGGTCTTCAGGCGCTCACGCTTTTCACTAATCAATCAAAAATATTTGATCTTATTTTTCTGGATGTGCGCATGCCGGGTATCGATGGTTATGAAACCGCACGTCGCATTCGTGCCATTGAAAAAAAACAATCCGAGGAATGGTGCCCAATTATTTTTCTCAGTGGACAAATCAATCCCGAAAACATTGCAGACGGTATTGCTGCCGGTGGCGATGATTATCTGGAAAAGCCGGTCAATTCCATCGTATTAAATTCCAAAATTGCTGCCATGCAACGCATTGCTGACATGCGACAACAACTGCTCGCATCAAACCAAAAACTGGAAGTGTTGGCACATACCGACGAACTGACACAACTGCCTAACCGTCGTCACTTCCTTGACATACTCGATTCGGAATTGGCGCGGGCACAACGTTACAATACCCCACTCTCTATTGCTTATATGGACCTGGATCACTTTAAAGAAATCAACGACACGCACGGCCACGGAGCCGGGGATGTTGTATTGTTGTCCGTTGCCAAAATACTTTCCAAAAACTTGCGTAGCGAAGACAGTATCGGTCGTATTGGTGGCGAAGAATTTTGTATTTGTCTGCCAGGTGCTGATACCGCCCATTCTTTGGAGCCCTGTGAACGATACCGCTCACTCATTGAAAACCTGAAAATCCCGATATCGGCTCAAATGTTAACTGTAACAGCAAGTTTTGGTCTAACCAGCATTCTTCCCGGCTCAGATGATTCCACTCGCCTGCTGGCACGCGCAGATGAAGCCCTTTATCAAGCCAAGCAGCATGGGCGCAATTGCATCGAAATTATTTAACTCACTCTTTAAAAATGTATTTGCAAAGCGCACAGCAGTTTGCAAATCATCCAGTATTGCAACCTCCCTACACCCGAAAAACAATCAACAACTTATTGTTTTTATTGAATTATTAAAACTGGCCCGTTCCCTGCAATACCTTTCTCGAATAAACACAGGATGCACCAACAATGGATGGCATTTTCGAAGCAATCAATGAGTGAGTGCTCAACTTTAAAACTTCATAAATCCCGTTAGGAATGGGCACGCAATAACTTCCCGGTTTAGCGCCCGGATTTAGTCCGACTTCGTTCGTTCTGATTGAACAAAAGTGCAGGAATAGTT
>QIGJ01000091.1 GCA_003229995.1 Gammaproteobacteria bacterium
GATGGCCAGGTGGTGGCCGACGGTAATGCACATGAAATGGTGGCCGCCTACATGCACGAAGGTGCCTCATCCTCGGCTGAACGCACCTGGGACGATATCGATACCGCACCCGGCGGCGATATGGTGCGCTTGCGGTCTGTCCGGGTAAAAGATGCGCAGGGACACACAGCCGCTTCCCTCGACATTCGTCAACGCGCAGGTATCGAAATGCGTTTTGAAGTTACTCAGGATGGCTATACGCTGTTACCACACCTCAAGCTGGCCAATGATGCCGGGGTTCTCGCTTTCATCACCGTGGATATCGATCCCGCCTGGCGGAAGAAGAAACGTCCCAAAGGCATCTATACAGCCACAGCGTGGATACCCGGCAATCTCCTGTCCGAAGGTGATTATTTCGTCCATGCCGGTATGACGACACTGGACCCCCAGAAGATTCACCAGTACCACGAACGCGAAGTCATAAGCTTCCGGGTTGTCGATCCCATGGAGGGTGATTCAGCCCGCGGTGACTGGGTCAATGAACTCGGCGGGCTGGTGCGCCCGATGCTCGACTGGGAAACGGAATTCAGCCCAAGTTAAATCACATCCACAAACACGCGTTCCATCCGCCTGAAATAGATGGCTCCGCTCACCAGGACAAGTGCCGTCACCGCAGCGCCGGGGCCGATATACTGCCAGGGCATGGGGTATCCCAACAGACATGCCCGGTATCCTTCCACCACCGCCACGATCGGGTTCAGCGAATAGAGGAGCCGGTACTTTTCAGGGATCGACGAAGCACTGTATAAAATGGGCGCCGAATAAATCAGCATCCTGATCACAAACGGCATGGCGAATTTTACATCCCGGTAGCGGATGGCCAGTGCCGATAACCACAGCCCCACACCGGTGGGCACCATCATCATCAATACGATCAGTAGTGGCAGGTACAACAGGTTCCAGGTGGGGGGAATCTGGTAATAGATCATCACCACGAGCACTACCATCATGGAGATCGAAAAATCCACCAGCTTGGCCAGTACTGACGTCAGGGGAAAGATGATCCTGGGGAAATACACCTTGCCCAGCAGGTTCTGCCCCGCGACCAGGCTCTGGCTTGAGGCATTCATCGACTCGGCCATGTAGGTCCAGGGAATGATGGCAACGGTAGAAAACAGGACATAGGGGATACCATCAGTCGGGAGCTTCGCCACCCGCCCGAAGATAATGCTGAATATCATCACCTGCACCACCGGATTGAGTATCGCCCAGGAAAAACCCAGAATGGTCTGGGCGTAGAGCACTTTGATATCCCGCCACACCAGGAAATAAAACAAGTCCTGGTAGGCTTTCAGCTCTTTAAAATCCGGAAATTCCCACCCTTTCGTCGGCTCGATAACGGTGACGAGTTCTTTACTGCTGGAAGCGTTTGTCATAGTCCGTGTCACCAGATCTTCCAGGGCGCATTACCGTCCTGCCACAGATCTTCCAGTACGTGTTTATCGCGCAACGAGTCCATGGGTTGCCAGAATCCGTCGTGCCGGAATGCCGCCAGCTTGCCGTCGTGGGCCAGGCGTTCCATCGGTTCCTTTTCCCAGGTGGTCAGGTCTTCATCAATATAATCCATCACACCGGGTTCAAGCACGAAATACCCGCTGTTGACCCAGGCGCCGTCACCATCCGGCTTTTCCTTGAATGACGTCACCTTGTTCTCATGGTGCCGCAACTGGAAAGCACCGAAGCGGCCGGGGGGCTGCACCGCAGTGAGCGTAGCCAGCACTCCCTGGGATTTATGAAATGCGATCAGGTCTTTGATATTGACACTGGTAACACCATCCCCGTAGGTAAAACAGAAGGTCTCGTCACCAATATAATCCCTGACCCGTTTCAACCGTCCCCCGGTCATGGTGCGGTCACCGGTTTCCACCAGCGTTATCCGCCATGGTTCGGCCGCACTGTTGTGGATTTCCATGCTGTTATTGGTCAGGTCGAATGTGACATCGGCAGCATGCAGGTGATAGTTGGCAAAGTATTCCTTGATCACGTGTGACTTGTAGCCACAGCAGATGATGAAATCATTAATGCCGTAGACAGAGTAGGTTTTCATGATGTGCCAGAGAATTGGCTTTTGCCCGATCTCGACCATGGGCTTGGGTCTTATGCTGCTCTCCTCACTGATACGCGTTCCATATCCACCCGCCAGAATGACTGCTTTCACCGCTTGCTCCTTAACCTGATTTTCACGCCAACGCTATCGGCACACCAGGCCGGATAGTGAAGCGGATTATAGGCATTAATCCATGATAATTAAACGGAAAGCAATCTCGGTCGTGAATATCGCATTAATTTCGCTCAACGCATTTTTTGTTAATGTTCAGTTAAGGCATATCACGCCCGGAGTACACTACCCGGTGCTGTACGCAGCCTTGCACAAGGCTGACAGTTGCGCTAGCCTTGAGAATATGCTGGCAGTTCTGCCCATAATGACCATGATAGTTAACGTTTTATGGTCTGACTGAAGCAAAAGACTTGCTGGCCGTTATATGCCAGACGTGAAGGCAGGCCTACCAAATTGGCAGGATCTGAATATACCGGAATTAGAGGCGCTTTATTGAATCAATAGAGGTTTACCAATTATGAATCGACTGATCAATCCGCGGATTTTTATGCTCATCATATTATCTGCTTTCATCGCCGGTTGTGGTGGTGGTGGCGGTAGTGGGAGCAATAACGTTACGCCGAGTAGCAGTGACTGGGATTCCATGACATGGGACCAGGATAACTGGGCATAGGCCCACTGAATACTCGCATCCAGATTATCAGAACAGTTTGAACGAAAAGAGGGCACGATTTTGAAAAAACAAATTATCTCCGCAAGCATAACGATGCTGCTGATGACAGCCAGTGCTACGACGTTTGCAGCAAGTGTCACCATCCCTAACACCTTCACTTCAGGCACACCTGCAGTCGCCGCCGACGT
>QIGJ01000317.1 GCA_003229995.1 Gammaproteobacteria bacterium
GCACCGGGAATACATTGTGCCGTTGCCGGTATGCCTGCTGCCATGGCGACATCAAGCTCAGAATAGCGCAAGCTAATATCATCAGGAATAGGGTCCGGGTTCGCTTTCGCCCACACATCAAAGAACACGGGATTGGGACTCGGACTAAGTTCAGGACAACCTGCTTCTGTTTTAAGGAAAACGCCACTTGCATTCGTGCAACTGACACGAATGCGTGCCTGCGCCATGGTTTCACCATCCTGCGGGAAAATAGTCTCATCAACCGCCAGCGTCATCGGATCATCCGTAGTGGTACCCGGAAAAATCCAGTTTGGTACGGTCAGTTCCGCTCCAATATTGAGCGCCATTGGCGCATCCTTGTAACCGTGCGGCACCGGCAACGCAGGTGCTGCGACATTGTGCGTATGACAACCGTTACATTCCAGAGTTTCACCCGCACGTACCTGTATCCAGTTCAGGTGCCGCCCGCCAATACGACGACCATCTCTATCGACCACCTGAATGGACAAGGGTACATTGGCGGGCACCTTGGTCATCACCGAGCCATCCGGTTCGATGGCGACATAACCAATAATCTCACGCATGCCGCCACGCTGACCACCAGCACCAAAGGCCACACCAGCATCAAATTCCGTAGCGGCATCCCGGCGGTCCGGTATCGCTGCTGCTTTGACGATACGTAAATAACGTGCCGGACGTTCATTTGCGTCCGTCATCGTGGGATCAGCCATTTCGGCCAAGGTGCTCGCAGCACTGCTCAGAGCATTAAAATTGCCATCAAAATCGTAAACACTGCGAATGTGTAGAATACCGACAAACTCATTTTCCGCCAGTGCCTGATCCAGCTCCAAGCCAACAACTTTATCAATCAACACCGTTGGACGCGGCCGTGGTGCCAGTACGACAGGCTCATCGATGATAATGTTTTCTTCGGGGATGACCACGGGTAGCTGAGTGTCTTGTGCAAAGTCATACACGTAAATCCCGTATAACGGAAAGGCCTCTACAGCATCTGCCGGAATAGTGCTCGGACAAGGTGTCGGAGTTGCGTCGGAAATACGCAGGCCATCTGAGTCTGTGGGGTGCAGACGACATTGCGACCAACTCACCAGCGCACGATTGCTACCATCAGCCAACGGATAAACCGAACGATACCGACCGGCCGGTGAAATACTGTCATCGGTACGCACATCCTGATTAATCGCCAGCACTTGCCCCGAACCCGCCAATATACCCAGGTTTGGTACCGTTGGTTGATTAATATCGGCGTAATCCGCCACATTGATCGACACTGGTACGCCACCACCGGCCGAACTACTAAACGGTTTCAGCATGGCCAGCACGCGTCCATCATTTAGTTCACGCGGGTCCAAAAATTGTACTGTACTGCCATCAGTACCCACGTCGGCATTATGTAAACCATAAAGCGCTTTCAGTTCAGTGCCATCGGGATGTATCGTATATAGCCTGATGGCACTGCGTGCGCCCGCACCATCCCAGCGCGAAAAAACGATTTCACCACCACTTAATACACTGGCATCCAGATCGTGGCTTTGATTGAACGAAATCTGTTTGATATTGGTACCATCAGCATTCATCACATGCAAGACCACAGCGGGTTCACGTAAATCTTCATCAAAGGGCGAAAACTGGCTTTTGCCCTCGTTGAGCAAGGATTCCCGTGTGGTCACCGAGGCATTAGAGCTAAACACGATGCGCCCGTCGGGCAGGTAGTGTGGGGCAACATCATCCCCTTTGGCAGCCGCAAAATCATCAGTGATAATCCGGGTCGGACAACCTTCCGTCTCGGTGTCATATTCGTAGAGATTCCACTTGGGCACATCATTGCCATTAGTGAGGTCTTCCAGGCGCAAGGAAAAAATCAGCCTAGCGCCATCGTACGAGGTTTCCAAGTCACGTACATCACCCGTACCGACACCATCACCATCAATATCCGTAATGCACAGAGTGATGTTTCGTTCGGCGGCAGATACTGAGGCACGTTCCCGCAGGTAAACATCCCCGCCTTCATTAAAATCTGTCGCCTCACGCACATCAGGATCCACAGCCAACGTTTCGTTGGTATCCTGATCCACTTCCGTGGGTACAGAGTGCTTAACATAGGCAATGGAAAAATCCGGTGCAGCTTGATCCTGACTCTTGGTACCACAACCCGCTAACAACAACACAATTACCGTAAAACACAGCATCCGCACACACAACAATTTTTTGTATTTCAATGAATTACCGCCGAAAAACATACCGTCACCTTCGCTTGTCATCAGGTAAAACCACCCGCGCGGACCAACGTCAACACAAGCCCCTCATTCATTAATACTACTGCATCGACTTTTTTACTGAGAGTTCAGTCACAAACCCGCTGCTGCTCCTCTATTCGCAGTATCGGGCACAATCCACGCACACTTTATATAAAACTCCCTACGTCCTGCCGGTATTCCGTTGCTTACATGCCACAATAAACGTCAGAAAACTGACATTTGTTCCGCATGCCGTCATAAATACCGGCCAATTTATCGTGGTTTTAGTGGCTCACTACACGTATAATCCGCGATTCAATGGAATATCACTGTGGGAGAGTGTGGTTCTCTGGCCATCATTTGGAGTCAGGGTAAAACCACCGCCGAAGGCGCAACCGCCCGGAATCGCTCAGGCAACCGGACCGCAGACCGACAATCGTTGACTCTGGAGAGAGGCTGAAACCACAGGTGTCAGTCCGCCGAAGGGGCTAAAGCTCTCAGGCACCACGGACAGAGGGGTGACAAAACAACACCATTACTGTTTTGAAAGCCATGTCCATAAAAACCAGAGGCCAACACGTATGTCATCATCGTCCCCAGTAACACTTTCGCCAGCACGCACCCCGCTGTACGCGCAGCATCTTGCCGCCGGGGCAAAAATGGTGGATTTTGCCGGTTGGGAAATGCCCATCGAACACCATCAGGTGCGTAACGACGCGGGCATGTTTGATGTTTCCCACATGGTGGTGCTGGATTTCACTGGCAGCGGCGTCACTGATTTTTTGCGTTACCTGCTGGCGAATGACGTGGCACGCATCCAAACCCCTGGCAAAGCATTGTATTCCTGTCTGCTCAACGAACGCGGTGGCGTTATCGATGATCTCATCATCTATTTTATGGCTGACGACAAATACCGCATGGTGGTTAACGCGGCCACCCGCGATAAAGATCTGGCCTGGATACGTCAGCAGGCCTTAAGTACCCATAAAAAGGGTCGCAACGTGGAAATCCGCGAACGCGACGATCTGGCAATGATCGCCGTGCAAGGCCCCAATGCACGCGATAAAACCCACGCCGCACTGGGTTCAAACATCGATGCCGCCCGCGAGCTCAAACCCTTTTTCGCCGCAGACTGTAATGACCGCCAGGACGACCTGTTTGTCGCCCGCACCGGTTATACCGGCGAAGATGGCTACGAAATCATCCTGCCTGCCAAACAGGCTGCTCCAACCTGGGCAGTACTGCGGGCCGCCGGCGTCAAACCCATCGGCCTCGGTGCGCGTGACACTTTGCGACTGGAAGCGGGTATGAACCTGTATGGGCAGGACATGAATGAAGATATCAGTCCGCTGGAAGCCGGACTCAGTTGGACGGTGGCCTTCACACCAGAAGACCGTGACTTCATCGGTCGCGCCGCTCTTACCCAACAAAAAACCGACGGTCCGGCAAACAAACTCGTCGGTCTGATTCTCGAAGACCGTGGCATATTACGCGCCCACCAAAAAGTCATCACCGAACACGGCGAGGGTGAAACCACCAGCGGTAGTTTTTCCCCCACCCTGGGTAAATCTATCGCCCTGGCTCGCATACCCGCTGCCACAACCGGGCACTGCCAAGTAGAAATACGTGGTAAACAATTGGCCGCACGCATCGTAAAATATCCCTTTGCCCGCAATGGCAAAAGTCTGTTTGATTAAGCGTCTGTAACCAATAATTTAAAGAAACAATCAGTGAGGAGACTGCTATGAGCAACGTGCCAAACGAATTAAAATACACGAAAAGTCACGAATGGGTACGCACCGAGGTCGACGGCAGCGTCACCGTAGGCATTACCGATCATGCGCAGGAATTGCTGGGCGACATGGTCTTTATCGAACTGCCGGAAACCGAGGCCAATTACACCGCCGGTGATGAATGCGCCGTCGTAGAATCAGTCAAGGCCGCTTCCGATGTATACAGTCCAATCACTGGCGAAGTGATCGCCATCAATGAAGCATTGGCTGATGCACCTGAAACCGTCAATGAAGATGCTTTTGATACCGGCTGGATGTTCAAAATGCAGCCCGAAGACGCTGGTGAAATTGACGAGCTGATGAACGCTGAAGCCTACGCCGAATTGATTGCCGAAGAAGAGCAGTAAACTTACATCCTGCCAGTAAATTTTATTTTTATCAAAACCCACTCTTAAGCAGATATCGCAATGCCTTTTATTCCTCATACTGAAAACGACACCCGCACCATGCTCGACACCATCGGTGCTGATTCCATCGAAGACCTGTTCGATGAAATACCCGCTGAATTACGCGCCCAACCCTTGAGCAAAGTCCCTGCGGGCCAAAACGAAATGGCCGTTTCCCGACAGGTACAGGCACGCGCGGCACAAGACACACAGGCATTGTCATTTTTGGGGGCAGGTGCTTACGAACATCACATTCCTGCGGCAGTCTGGGAACTGACGACCCGTGGCGAATTCTACACGGCCTACACACCCTATCAGGCCGAAGCCAGCCAGGGCACCTTGCAACTGCTGTACGAATTCCAAACCATGATGGCCGAACTCACCGCTATGGATGTCTCCAATGCCTCCTTGTATGACGGTGCCTCGGCGCTGGCTGAAGCGGTGCTGATGGCGGTACGTGCCAATCGTAAATCCAAAAGCAAACGTATTTTGATGCCCACCACCGTACACCCCATTTACCGTAGTGTGGTCAACACTATCGTACGCCATCAGGATATCCAACTGGAATTAGTAGATTATAACACACAGGGAGGATACATTGATCCGGACAGCCTACCCGCCGAACCCGGTGACATCACTGCACTGGTGATCCCGCAACCCAACTTCTTTGGTACACTCGAAGATGTCGATGCCCTCACTGACTGGGCGCAAACCCACGGCGCACTGGTCATCGGTGTGGTTAATCCCACTGCGATGGCATTGATTACACCGCCCGGTGAATGGGGTAATGGTACAGGTGCTGACATCGTTTGCGGTGAAGGCCAGCCATTGGGCGCACCCCTGTCTTCCGGCGGTCCCTATTTTGGTTTTATGTGCTGTGCGCAAAAACATGTGCGGCAAATGCCCGGACGCATTATTGGCCGCACCGATGATCTTGAAGGAAAAACCGGCTATGTGCTGACCCTGCAAGCCCGTGAGCAACATATCCGTCGCTCCAAAGCCACTTCCAATATCTGTACCAACCAGGGACTGTTGACCACAGCAGCCACTATCTATTTATCGTTAATGGGCCCGGAAGGATTACGCCAGACCGCAGCATACAGCCATGCCAACACACAAAAACTGGCAGAAAAACTGTGCGCAATTGAGGGGATTGAAAAAGTATTTGACCGCCCCTGTTTTCACGAAACCGTATTACGCCTGCCCAAACCGGCCAATGAGACATTGAACGCACTGGATGCACAGGGAGTGCTGGGTGGTTTTGATCTGTCCCAGGCTTACCCGGAACTGGGTAACGCCCTCTT
>QIGJ01000262.1 GCA_003229995.1 Gammaproteobacteria bacterium
TCTTCCTCGATGAGTGCCTTTACTTTATCTGCTGCATTTTGGGTGACAACCAGCAGCTCCTCCGAAGCATTTTCCACTCCGGTGGTCAAACTATTCGAGACTATTTCTGTATTCATATTGACGGCTCCCACAAAACCACTCCACATTCAAAATGCGCATCAACGCCAAAATAATATTCTGCGCTGACCGGACATATACCTATAGCGACGTAGACCTGAATCCCAAACGCTACAGGCATACATTAGCAATCGTTAAAGTAAAACATTTCCGACCGATTTAATCAAGAATCAGCCGCAAGACCCGCATCACCCGCAGGCAATGTGCGCGACGCTGTCGTAGCACTGCACGAGGTTGCCATTCACTTCGGCACCCATGGCCATTTCAATGAGATTATAATACACATTGCCCGTGACGCGCGCCGCCGGTGCAAGTTCAATGTGCTCGGAGGCATGCACATCGCCCACTACCTCGCCATTAAGCACTAGATTATGCACCCGGACTTCACCTTCTATACGGCCATGCTCACTCATGGTGAGCATGGAGTTCTCACCTTCGGCGATTACGTTACCCTTTACCGTACCATCGATGTGCAAACCATCTTTGAAATGCACGTCACCCCGTAATTCTGTGCTGCTGCCAATCAGCGAATCAATTTGTGAATTTCGACGTGGTTTTTTTTTCCCAAAAAGCATGTGCCCTGATCTCCTTTCCATGAGCACCGGAAACAGTGCTCTGTTTATCGTTTTACGAGCTGATATCCGACCAATCAAACGTTTTTTTAAACCGGGTTGCGTCCTTGCCGCCGGGCACGACTTCCACCAATACCCGCGAGGGTAAAAAACCTTCCGGCAAGACAATTTCACCTTCATTATTCTGAAAATATTTGAAACGCAATTTAAGTTTATCCAGCGCACCACCCGAAACGTCTTTCAGGCTCAAATGCATTTGTGCACCATTTTTCACGCCTTCAAATTCCATGCGCGCGTAGCCCTTGATAAGCCGCACGTTGGATTTTAACTGGGTCAACACCAACTTAAAGCGATAGGCGCGGGCTTCACCAATACTCGTCAATTTGAGACTGGTGATATTCAGGCCGCTGGCGGCTTCCGCTGGCGACACAATGCCCCGATAAAATGCCACTTCCTGTTTAAGCTCCAGTATTTCATCCTGTGTCTGTTTCAGCGTTTTTTCTACCGTATCGTAAGCCTGCCGGTCAACCTGACTCGCCCGCTCCAGCACGGCAAGCCGTGCTCGAAAATCCCGGGTACGCTGTTTTTCCATGTCGATTTGCTCACGCAGCAATTCGCGTTGCGCATGCAAGTTGTCATTGTCGTAGCCTGCACGGGAAAATCCGAATTCAAACACACCCCAGGCGAGCAACACCAAGACTGACCCCAACAATGTCAGCTTCACACGATATCGCCAAGGATGGTGGGATTTGATGATCAGCTTCGACGACATAAGACCCAACCAGCCTGTTTTATTATCCACACCAAACTCAGACGACTTTTCAGCATCATTTCACAACGATCACTCTGGTTTACAGAACCGGAACCGGTATTAACAGGTCATTAAGGAACAAGCGCAATTCCAGTTAACCCTGTTGTTTCCGGCAACCCACAAAGAATATTCATATTCTGCACCGCCTGCCCGGCTGCCCCTTTCACCAGATTGTCAATCACTGAGAGAATCACCACGGTGTCAGCACCTTGCGGCCGATGGATAGCGATGCGGCAGGTATTGGCTCCCTTTACACTGCGAGTCTCCGGGTGACTGCCCGTAGGCAGCACATCCACAAAGGGTTCGTTGGTATAACGCTGCTCGTACAACACCTGCAAATCCGCATCGGTTGCACTGTCGGTGCTGAGCAGAGTGGCATACAGGGTGGCATGAATCCCCCGTAACATAGGCGTAAGGTGTGGCACAAAAGTCAGACCCACATCACCTTCAACAGCAGCATTCAGTCCTTGACGAATTTCCGGCCAGTGCCGATGCCCTGCCACACAGTAAGCTTTGAAATTTTCGCTGGTCTCGCACAACAAAGCGCTCACTGCGGCTTTGCGACCTGCACCGCTGACACCGGATTTGCAATCCGCAATCAACCGCCCGGTATCCACAAGACCTTTTTCCAGCAACGGTAACAAGCCCAGTTGCACCGCCGTGGGATAACAGCCGGGATTAGCGATCAACCGTGCTTCACTGATGGCGACACGGTTTACCTCGGGCAGACCATACACCGCCTCGTCGAGCAATTGCGGACAGGCATGGGGCTGACCGTACCACTGCGCCCATTCTTCAGTGTCTTTGAGCCGGAAATCGGCCGCCAGATCAATCACCTTCACGCCCGCTCCCAGCAACTCCGGTACCGATTGCATGGCCACACCGTTGGGGGTTGCAAAAAATACCACGTCGCACGCCGCCAGCGCTGCCGGATCAGGCACACTGAATTCGAGATCAACATGGCCACGCAGATTAGGAAACATTTCTGCCACCGGCAAACCAGCCTCAGAACGAGAAGTGATCAGTGCCAGTTCCACTTCAGGATGGGCCGCCAGCAGGCGCAGCAATTCCACACCCGTGTAACCCGTACCACCTACAATGCCAACCTTTACCATGCCACACTTCCCCTCCGGGAATTTGAATCGCTAATAGTAAGGGCTACAGCAAAAAAGGGGTAGTGTTAATCCACATCTCTTCGCCGTAAATACGGTGTACGTTCGTGGTTGATGCTAATAACCCGTACCCAGATAATCTCCACCACCATTAAGGAATCGTAGGTTGGCGGTTAGCATGAGCAATCTGACTAACAATATGCACAGTGTTGCTGCAACACACAGTGGTTGGCTAATTGTTTGTGCGTCTAACTTCAATTAATCTGCCAGAGTACTCTCGGCCAGCGGGTGAAAAACCCGGTTGATATACGCAATCACAGCATCAATCTGCCCGGCATCCAACACATTTTTCCAAGCCGACATCGTGGTGTCCGGTAAACCGTCACGAATCACCTGACGCAGACGTTCCGCAGTCATTGTCTGCATATTTACCGGATCGGTGAGGTCTCTCGGGTGTGGTTCAAGAAAACGGCCGATCCAGTTTTTACCCGTGCCATCCGGAGCGTGACAAAAAGCACAGTTTTCCTGAAACAAAACCTCACCCTCTTTTTCCTGTGCCGTGGGATTTACCAAC
>QIGJ01000098.1 GCA_003229995.1 Gammaproteobacteria bacterium
TTCTATCTGGGATTCCATCCTCTACCCAAGTAGGGTGGAACAAGCGCAGCGGTTCCACCAAACGGGAAAGCGAAGTATCCCGGCTAAAAACGCACACCGATTTTGGCACTGGTCGATTTGTTGTCGCCGGTTTGCTCTGTTTCGGCGGCAAAATTAACCAACCCTAAATTGAAGTTAATACCGAGAAAATATTTGTTCCTGGTGAGACTCTCGTCTTCCAGTCCAACATTGGTTTCACTGTTAATCCATACCTGGCCGATGCCCGCATAGGGTGTGAAAAAGGCAAAACCCTTGGAAACCGATAGCTCCAATCCTCGGGTGCTCAAATCCAGCTGATTCACACCGGTCAGCCGTGAAAAGCTGCCGCGAATGGAAACGGCAGGGCCGAGTACGCCGCCTTCAAGCAACGCATAACTGAGTTCGCCACCGATCAGTCCGATATTGCTGGAAGGCACAGAGGTGTAAAATGCGCCAACATCAAAACCGAAAGGTAGACCCTTGCTGACATGCAGTTTGGGAACCAATAACCGGCTGGAGGTTGCCTCGCCGCTGGTTGCTGTTTCCAACGCCGAACTTTCCAGGGAGGTACTACTCACCTCAAAGCCAATATCAAAACCCAGGGTGCCCAAGGGCTCGGCGGGGCGAATGGCTTTGTAACTGAGAGCGGCACCAAGGTCGGCGGTCAGATCTTTAAACAGACCCTGGCTGAGGTTACCGACACTATCAATATCACCGCCGGCCCAGGCCGCAGGAGCCAGGACAAGCGCTGCCACTGTCGTCATGGTGACCTTCCAGCTTGGGTGTTTGGTTCGCAGCATATTGACTACTCCTGGCTTTTGTTGACCACAGGCACGCACTATACCTGCGTCGCTCTCAATAGCGTGTGATCTTTTTCACACACCGTCAGGAAATATGAGTATAGCGCTGTTATTCGGGGCTGGTGTAGTGGGCGGCACATATTTTTCAAGTAAATGATTAGGTTTGTTGTTTTTTTGAGACTAAAAATCCGCCCCACTGATAATACGCTGGTAGCTCGCAAAACGATCCCTGGATATTTTCCCGGCGCTAATTGCCGCCTGTAAGGCGCAGTCGGGCTCAACATCGTGGCGACAGTTACTAAAACGGCACTGGCCCAAATAAGGGTGAAATTCCCGAAAGCCCTCAGTAATTTGCGCGGTGCTGGCATGCCCCAGCCGGAAAGCGCGTACCCCGGGTGAGTCAATGAGTTCACCACCCTGGGGAAAATGGTATAGCCGCGTGGTAGTGGTGGTGTGGCGTCCTTCGCCACTACTTTCAGATAACGTGTTAACACGTAATTCTTCTTCGGGTAATAATACCTGGATCAACGAAGATTTCCCCACACCAGACTGGCCGACGAAAATGCTGGTTTTATTCTGTAGGTATGCGAACAAACCATCCAGCCCTTGTGCGCGTTTGGTGGTGGCGTAGATAACATCGTAACCGATATCTTCGTAGGCCTGAAAACGGCTTTTTAATCGGGCAAAAGTTGTGTCGCGGAGCAGATCAATCTTATTGATGATCAGCACCGGCGGTATTCCGGTCATTTCTGCGGCCACAAAATAACGATTGATAAGATCAACATCCAATGCAGGCTCCGGTGCCGCCACCACCAGAATTTGATTAATATTGGCAGCAACCGGCTTAAGCTGGTTATCGGCATCCGGCCGTTCCAGCAAGCTATGGCGTGGCTCCATGGCCACCACCACGCCGGTGTTATTGGGTCCGGCCTGCCAGACCACGCGGTCTCCACACACCAGCGGCGGCAGATTTCGGCGTAACAGGCAGCGGTGCAGTTTTTGTTGGTTGTCTTCGACATCGACCTGCGCACCATAGCGGGTAATGACGCGCCC
Organism: Gammaproteobacteria bacterium; assembly: GCA_003229995.1. Taxonomy (GTDB): domain Bacteria; phylum Pseudomonadota; class Gammaproteobacteria; order SZUA-152; family SZUA-152; genus SZUA-152. The sequence goes on from QIGJ01000098.1 coordinate 1,872, forward strand.
TGGTTGTTCCGAGCCAAGCTCACTGCCTTGCAGTTCATCAGCAAGGCGGGCATTCTTTTTTTGGGAGCGGGCGAGGCGTTCAGCCTGGATTTTTTCCGCACGCCATTCCTGGCGGCGGGTGAGTTTACGTTTGGCCATGGGCTCCATTGTTGGCGCTGAGCAACGCATCAATTTTAGCGGCACAGATAAAATCATTGTGTGATAACCCGCCAATAGCATGAGTGCTGTATTGAATCAGGCAGTGGTTATACCCCACCTCCAGATCTGGGTGATGATCTTCCTGATGGGCAATCCAGGCCACAGCATTGACGAAGGCCATGGTTTGATAATAATTCCTGAAACGAAAATCCTGCTGAATGGTCTTGTTGTTGTCACCAAGAGCCCAACCACTTAGCTGCTCCAGCAGGGTGCGCGCATCAGCGTGGTTCAGGGGTTTAACGCCGCCTTCACAGGGTTTGCAGATTTGTTCAGTAAGATGAGACATATTTTATCGCAGGATTATTTCCTGAATTTGTAGAAATCGGCATTGAGGTATTCCACCACGTCGGTGAGATCATCCGATGAAAAATTGGCATTGGCCGCTGCATCACAAAATTTTACCCGTGCGCTCAAATCCTCAAAGGTATGGATAATACGATTAGGGCGAGTGTACTGGTGGTTGTCATGGCAGCCCATACAGTTTTTGTTGTGCAATATCTTACCGTGGGTAGCATCCGGGGCACGGTCAGTGGCCCATGCAGAGGTCATCGAAAAGGTGACTGCCACAAAAAATGCAAGTGTTTTAGTTGTCATATCAATTACCACTGTTACGTCTTTTGGTGTTCATTGTGTGCCATCATACTTAAGCCAATACACCTTAACGGCTTTCACGACAGTATACCGGTAAATGAGATTAACAAAATACAGTGGATTGGGGAGGTAAGGAATGGGCACGCAATAATTTCCCGGTTTAGCGCCCGGATTTAGTCCGACTTTAGTTCGTTCTGATTGACGACTGCATGGATGCAGGAGGTAGAGCAACGCAGGAGCAGTTGCCGAACAAAAGTGCAGGAATAGTCGTTCTATTTTTATGATTGAAGAACGGGCGAAGACGGGCTGAAGTCGGGACGCTAAACCTGGAAATTATTGCGTGCCCATTCCTTAATAACCCTGCGAGAGAACGGCCATGCCTGAGACGATAAAACCCAATGAAAAAAACCTGATCTGGATTGACCTGGAAATGACCGGGCTGGACACCCAGAACGATGTCATCATCGAAATTGCCACCATCGTTACCGACAGCGAGTTGAACATACTGGCCGAAGGTCCCATGCTGGCGATTCACCAAAGTGATGAAATCATGGCCGGTATGGATGAATGGAACACCAAGCAACATGGTGGTTCAGGACTGACTGAGCGAGTAAAAAACAGCAGCACTACCGAAGCTGAAGCCGAACAGCAGACCCTTGCATTTTTACAGCAATATGTGCCCAAAGGTAAATCCCCCATGTGCGGAAACAGCATTTGTCAGGACCGCCGTTTTCTTGCGCGTTGTATGCCTGAACTGGAAGCTTTTTTTATGTACCGCAATCTTGATGTCAGTACCCTCAAAGAACTGGCCTCACGCTGGGCACCGGATGTTGCCAAAAGCTTTAAAAAAGACTCCAGTCATTTAGCACTGGATGACACGCGAGACTCCATCAATGAACTGAAACATTATCGGGAGCATTTTATTAAATTCTAGTCCGATTGAGTAGGCACGTTTTTTATGCCCATGCGAAAAACCAAAAGTATAAAAAACAAGGTAAATGTAATGATTGAATGACCGGCCTAGGGAACCTGGCAACGTGAAACCCCAAAAATTGGTCGTAACGATCCTTGCCTCTGTGGAAGGGGTAAGGAATGGGCACGCAATAACTTCCCTGTTTAGCATCCCGACTTCAGCCTGACTTCGCCCGTTCTTCAATCACAAAATCTCGAAATAGAACGACTATTCCTGCACTTTTGTTCGGCAACGGCTTCTGCGTTGCTCTACCTCCTGCATCCATGCAGTCGTCAATCAGAACGAACGAAGTCGGACTAAATCTGGGCGCTAAACCGGGAAGTTATTGCGTGCCCATTCCT
>QIGJ01000114.1 GCA_003229995.1 Gammaproteobacteria bacterium
TAGAGCCCTGCTGTCATCATGGCCGGACGCCACCGTGCAGTGATGCCCTGATGGCTGCCGGTGTATCCCGCGTGGTCGTGGCCATGGAAGACCCCAATCCGCAAGTGGCAGGACAGGGACTGGCCCAACTGCAAAAAGCAGGTATCGACATACGCAGCGGCGTATTGCAGACCCAGGCTGAAGCACTGAACCCCGGCTTTGTTAAACGTATGCGTACAGGCCGCCCCTGGGTGCGCGGTAAAATGGCTATGAGTCTGGACGGACGCACCGCCATGGCCTCGGGTGAAAGCCAGTGGATTACCGGTGAAGCCGCACGCCGTGATGTGCATCGCCTGCGTGCTCGCAGTGCGGCAATAGTGACCGGCATTGGCACCGTGCTGGCTGACGACCCTTCACTGACAGCACGGCTGGATGACGAAGTGGAACAGCCGCTGCGGGTGGTGCTGGACAGCCACCTGCGAATGCCGCCGACGGCAAAAATGTTATCGCTGCCAGGGCGTACGCTGGTGTTGACGGTAAACACCGACAAACAAAAAGCTGCCGCTTTGCGTAACGCAGGTGCAGAAGTTGATGTTGTGGCATCAGTTAATGGTCATCCGGACTTGTCCGCAGTGCTGGATTGTCTGGCCCGCCATGAAATCAACGAAGTACTGGTGGAAGCCGGAGCAACGTTATCAGGAGCTTTCCTGCAAGCGGGGTTGTTTGATGAACTGGTCGTTTATATGGCCCCCCTGTTGATGGGCAACGAGGCTCGCGGGCTGCTGAATTTGCCCAATGTGGAAAAAATGAGTCAGGCGATACAACTGGAAATAGTAGATATGCGTGCTGTCGGGAATGACTGGAGGCTGCAAATAAAAGTGGAAGGTGAAGTTAACACTCGGTAGGACGCATTTTATGCACATAAAAATGTTAGGAATGGAAATTAAATAACTGCTTAATTTATATGTTTACCGGAATAATAGAAACTGTTGGCGAAATTCGTGACCTGACCCCATGCGATGGTGATTTGCGTGTGGTAGTCGGCTGTGGTGATCTCAATATGGGAGCGGTTGCTCTGGGCGACAGTATTGCAGTGAATGGCATTTGTCTGACCGCCGTGGAATTTGACACAAACAGTTTTACCGCAGATGTTTCCTCCGAAACAGTGGCCTGTACTGCGGTGGCCGATTTGACCGTAGGTTCTCTGGTGAATCTGGAAATGGCCATACTGCCTACGACACGGTTAGGCGGGCATCTGGTGAGCGGACATGTGGATGGTGTCGGTGAAATAAAACGTCGCTGGCGTGATGCGCGCTCTGAACGTTTTTCCATTCAGGCACCGGATGAACTGGCGAAATACATTGCGCCCAAAGGGTCAATTTGTGTGGACGGCATCAGCCTGACGGTCAACGTCGTGAATGGCAGCGAATTTGAATTGAACATCGTGCCACATACGTTGACGGCCACTACCATGGGCAATTATCAAGCCGGGCAGAAAGTGAATTTGGAAGTGGATATTATTGCGCGTTATCTGGAGCGTTTGTTGTCTTTCTCTACGAATTCTGCAAGTCCGGGTATTACCCGTGAGTTGCTGGAGTCGCGGGGTTTTTTTAGATAGTTTGAGTATTGGAAACACATGAACAACACACTGAACAGTATTGAAGAAATCGTTGCTGACATGCGCGACGGCAAGATGGTCATTCTCATGGATGACGAAGATCGTGAAAACGAAGGCGATTTGATTATGGCCGCCAGTCTGGTGCGGGCCGTTATGGCCCGTCACGGACGTGGGTTGATTTGCCTGACTTTGAGCCAGAAGCGTTGCGAACAACTGCGCCTGCCGTTGATGGTTAATGATAATAATGCTGCCTACGCGACCAATTTCACGGTATCCATTGAAGCTGCCGAAGGGGTGACCACGGGTATTTCGGCGGCGGATCGTGCGGTGACCATACAGGCGGCGGTGGCGGAAAATGCCAGACCGGAAGATATTGTGCAGCCGGGACATATTTTCCCCATTAAGGCGCAGGCGGGTGGTGTGTTGACCCGCGCAGGCCATACCGAGGCCGGGTGTGACCTGGCGCGGCTGGCCGGGCTGGAGCCTGCGTCGGTGATCGTGGAAATTCTCAATGAAGATGGCAGTATGGCGCGCCGTCCTGAGCTGGAAAAATTTGCCGCTGAATTTGGCCTCAAAATTGGCACTATTGCCGACCTGATCCGTTATCGGCTGGAAAACGAGCGCAGTGTGGAACGTGTGTCCGAGTGTGAATTGAAAAATGACATTGGCAGCTTTCGTTTAGTGACGTATCGTGACCGGCTTGATCACGGTGTGCATTTTGCTCTGGTAAAGGGGCAAATCAAACGCGACCAGCCTGCGCTGGTGCGGGTACATATGCCGCATTATCTCGCCGATGTGCTGGGTATGCAGCGGTCGGATGTGAGCTGGCCACTGGAAAATGCCATGCGTTACATTCACGAAGCCGGTGAAGGTGTTATTGTATTGCTGGGGCAGACGGAAGGGGAAAACGAATTATTGAATCGTGTCGTGCATTATCAGGCAGAAGATGCGGGCGAGATTGCGGTCAAGCGTGAGTCCAGTCCTGATTTGCGCACTTACGGTATCGGCGCACAAATACTGCTAGATCTGGAAGTGAGAAAAATGCGTGTGCTCAGCGCTCCTAAACGTATGCACGGACTTTCCGGTTTCGGGCTGGAAGTGGTTGAATACATTGATCATGATTAGCGGTAAATTCAATTGAGGGAAGTTCTGTAGGGTGGGCAATACCCACCCATAAATGGCAGGAAAAATAATGAACAGTATAAAAACAATCGAAGGTAACCTCACGGTGCATGGCGCACGTTTTGGCATTGTCGCCGGACGCTTTAACAGCTTTGTGGTGGACAGTCTGGTGGAGGGTGCCATTGATGCATTGAAACGTCACGGTGCCAATGACAGCGACTTGCAGTTAGTGAAAGTGCCCGGTGCCTTTGAAATGCCATTGGTGGCAGCACGCATGGCCGCCAAAAAAGAATATGATGCGATCATTGCACTGGGTGCGGTGATACGGGGTGGTACACCTCACTTTGAATATGTGGCCGGTGAGTGTACCAAAGGGCTGGCAACCGTTTCTGCGCAATACGATGTGCCAGTGGCCTTTGGTGTGTTAACGGTAGACACCATCGAACAAGCCATTGAACGGGCGGGTACCAAGGCGGGTAACAAAGGTGCGGAAGCGGCCATGTCTGCCATCGAAATGGTTAATTTGTTAAAGGCCTTGAGTTGAAATGAGTACACTGAAATGAGCCAGACTCGACATAAGGCACGACGCCTTGCCACACAGGCACTGTACACTTGGCAAATGGCGGGACAAAGTCTTGTTGATATTGAGGCGGAGTACAGTCTTGATCACGACATGAAAAAAGTCGATGGTGATTATTTTCATGAACTATTGCACAAAGTGCCTGCCCATCTTGATGAGCTGGACGGGCATTTAGTGCCCTTGCTGGATCGTACCATTGACGAAGTCGATGGTGTTGAGCGTGCGATTTTACGGCTGGGCTGTTATGAACTGGCGTACCGGCTGGATGTGCCGTATCGCGTAGTCATCAATGAATCCATCAAACTGGCCAAAACCTTTGGTGCAGACCAGAGTCATAAATACGTTAATGGTATTTTGGACGGTGTGGCAAAGAAATTACGCAGCGCAGAAATCAATGCTACTGGAAAATATAAGTCCGGAGGAAAGCGGTGAACAATAAGTGGTTGTCAGATAGCATAAAATATCAAAATTGTGAGGACGCTAATGGCTATAAGTGAAAAACAAAGACAGAAAAAAATTGCGAAAAAAAACAAGAAACGAAAGTTAATAAAATCCTTGTTAAATAATAGTAACCAACAAGACTCAAACCCGTCAGTATATGCAAAATGTCCAATTCATGAATGTTTTATTCCAAATACATTGTTTGAATTGGGGATAGGTTGCGTTATTGTCACACGCAAAACGCCCGATGGATTGATTGCACTGAGTTCATTTATTGTAGATGTCTATTGTTTAGGTGTTAAAAATGCCTTTTTCAAAGTTTCAAGTGAATTTGAATATGAAAATACAATAAAGCCCCAGCTAATGAATTCAAATGCAGAAGCCGTGTTTGAAAACATACATCAAAGTTGCGCAAAAAAACTGGTCGAAGGTGCAGTTCTCTATGCAAAAGAGTTGGGGTTTCCACCCCATCGTGATTACAGAAATGCGCAAAAGATTTTTGGTGACATTGATGCTGGTTCATGTTCTGTGAAATACATATATGGCAAAGATGGAAAACCTTTTTATATAAGAGGGCCAAATGAATCAGCCAGTCAGACGAAACGCATAGTCGATCAGTTAAGTAAAAAATGCGGTGAAGGAAATTTTGAGTATATGGCTATGCTGGATGAAGTTCGGTAGGTTGGAATGAGGAGAAAATCTCAACATGGTTTCAGAAAAAAGGAGGTGTAGATCAGCCACTGACAGTTTTTCGATGTTTTCCAGAATAAACTACCCCGCAGAAAGCTATCTCGCTAATGTTTGACTTTCGTTGCGCGAAAGCGGGGTATTAATATCATCAC
>QIGJ01000206.1 GCA_003229995.1 Gammaproteobacteria bacterium
GTGGGGCGGCCCTTCTTTTTGTTCTTTTTCATGGCGCGTGCCACGCGGCCTTCACCGGAGTTGTAGGCGGCCAGCGCCAGCAGCCAGTCACCGCCGAAACGTTTGTGCAGGTGTTCAAGATAATCCAGCGCGGCTTTGGTGGCTTTAGGTACGTCGCGTCGGCCGTCGTACCACCAGTTTTGCTTCAGGCCATAGTGCTTGCCCGTGGAGGGGATGAATTGCCAGATACCGGCAGCCCGGCCGGAGGAGTAGGCGAAGGGTTGGAACGCACTTTCCACCACAGGCAGCAGTGCAATTTCCATGGGCATACCACGGGCTTCAACGTCCTGCACAATGTCATAAAGGAAAGGGCGGGCACGTTTTGCCACGCGGTCGAGGTAAGGCTGGTGTTTGGCGTACCACTCGACATAGGGACGAACGAGTGGGTGCTCCTGACTGCTTAGCTGAAAGCCGCTGCGCAGGCGATGCCAGAGGTCTTTATTTTCGCGTTTGTCTTTACGTGGGTCTTCATATTGGCTTTCGAACCGAGCGAGTGGAGTAATTGCAGCATCGTAACCGGTATCGCGACGTGCTTCTTCGATTGTCCACGGTTCATCGGTGCTGTTATCGGATTCCTGATTGGCCACTCGTGCCCACCAGGGGGTGGCAGTGTCGGGTACGTAAGGCAAGTGCCGGGAGCGGTGTCTGACGGTTGGTGTGTCGGCAGTATCTGCGTTGTTGGTGGGTTGCGCTGTTGTACCGAGGGGAGTATCGGCGTTTGTATTGACAATGATGTCCGTGTTTTCTGTATCGTCAGATTCCCGTGTTTCGGTTAAACTGGTTAGGCCTGCACACCCGGCCAGTAACAGTATGAGCAGTGAAGTGACAAGGCGCAAAAATGAAAATGACATATTGAATTTTCTTGGGTGAGTGTTTAAAGGCATTCGAGAGACCAGACAACAAGTAGTTAGACGATTATGGCAGTAAATGCGTTCCACGTCATACTGTTGTCGGCCGGTGAGGCTCGTTTCTTAATCCAAGGTATCTTTCCAGTGACGAACTGCGGCAAAGACCTCTGCATTCGTATGTAATTTGTGGCCGGAAAAGCCCTCAGCCGCACGGATGATGTTGGCTTGCCCACAGCGTAAAAAGGGGTTGGTGGCTTTTTCCACTCCGAGCAATGAGGGCACGGTGGCTTGGCCCTGTTCGCGATGTTGGTGTACGGTTTGCTGTCGTGTCTGGAGTGTGAGGTTGTCCGGTTCGACAATGCGGGCGAAGGCCAGATTGTCTGCGGTATATTCGTGAGCACAGTAGACGCGAGTGTTGTCGGGTAGGGCAGCAATCCGGCTTAGCGAGTCGTGCATTTGCACGGGTGTGCCTTCAAACAGACGGCCGCAGCCACCGGCAAACAGAGTATCGCCGACGAAAACCATGCCGTGCCCGTCCGTATTGCTGGCCGGATGATAATAGGCGATGTGTCCGGTTGTGTGACCGGGTACGTGCAAAACCTGGAAATCTGCTGCCAGTGCCTCGATATGCACATGGTGGTCACTTTCGGCCAGTGGCTGGCTGATGTGGGGGATGGTTTCACAAGCAGGGCCGTACACCGGCATGGCCCAGCGGGCCAGCAGATCCTCGATACCACCGACATGATCCCAGTGGTGATGGGTAATCAAAATGGCCACTGGTTTCAGTGATTGTGCGGTGATAGTGGCGATGACCGGGGTGGCATCGCCGGGATCAACGATGATCACTTGCGGTTGGTCCGGGTGTCGGATCAGCCAGATGTAGTTGTCTTCAAAGGCAGTGACGGTCTGGACGGTGAGCATGTGTGGGTCCTGTGAGGTGTACCGAGAATAGGCGAGTTTACGTGAATTACAGTGTATCTGCATTGTCGAATAGATGATTCGACTGGTGGTGAGATGGCAGAGCAGGTATCGTTACACGGTGCGCTTGCCACGAATGTCGTCGTGAATGGCTACCTGTTGACTATTCCATGTAACTTTTTGATAAATATCGTGTTATCAGACCTTAAAAAACGTATTGCCCGCTGGACAAAATGTGAGCCTTCGCAGGTGACACGACAGCGTCTGCGGGCCTGGTTTACTCATTTGCCCGGGCGCTGGTTGCAGGCGGAGGAGCGTGCGCAGTTGCGGACGATTTTGCCGACGCTGTTTGGTTATCATTTATTGCAGTTGGGCGATGTTTATTCCAAAGATTGCCTGACCAGTACACGTATTCCGCATCGCATGGTGCTGGATGAGTGGTTGCAGGACATACCACCTGCGGGTGAGTGTGCGCGCAACGAGATTCGTGGTTCTCTGGAATGGCTGCCTATTGCCACTGACTCTCTGGATACTGTCGTTATGCCGCATACGCTGGAGTTCACCAATGATCCGCATCAGGTTTTACGTGAGGTGGATCGTGTTTTGATTCCTGAAGGCCATGTGGTGATTCTTGCGTTTAATCCCTGGAGTCTGTGGATGATTTGGCGTGTGGTTCTGTGTTGGCGTGGCAAGCCTCCCTGGTGTGGTCGTTTTATCCGTCAGTCACGACTGAAGGACTGGTTACAATTGTTAGGCTTTGACATTGTGGATGCACGGCGGTATTTTTTTCGGCCGCCGTTGAGTCATAAGGGTTTGATGCGACGCTTGCGGTTTCTGGATCGCATTGGTCGTCGCTGGGTACCGTTTTTTGGTGCAGGCTATGTGGTGGTGGCGCGTAAACGGGTGGCGACGTTGACGCCGATCAAACCACGCTGGCGGCCTGCGCGCCGACGCATTGCCTCGGCAGAGCTGGCGGGCAATTCACGGACACTGGGTAAACAGCCGATTGTGGAGAGAGAAACTTAAATGATGAGTCAACAAACGGTGGAAATTTTTAGTGATGGTGCCTGCCGGGGTAATCCAGGCCCAGGTGGTTGGGGAGTGGTGCTGTGGTGAAGCAGAAACCACCAATAATCGTATGGAGCTGATGGCGGCTATCAGTGGTTTGGAGAGCTTGAAAAACCCCTGCAAGGTGGTACTGACAACAGATTCGCAATATGTCATGAAAGGTGCGACAGAATGGATGGCGGGTTGGAAGCGTAAAGGCTGGATGACAGCAGCTAAAAAGCCGGTGAAAAATGTGGATTTGTGGCAGCGTCTGGAAAGCGCGCTACAGCCGCACGACGTAAAATGGTGCTGGGTGCGCGGTCATAGCGGACATCCTGAAAATGAACGTGCCGATGCGCTGGCGAATCAGGGTGTGGATGAATTGTAGTATCACTGTTCAGTTTGTTAGCGCCTTTTACTGAGAACACGGTTATTCCGGCCTGTTTTCAGCTGAAATCCAGATTTATATCCCTGGCAAGCGTTCCAGTACACCGGGAGTTTATGTTGTCGTGGCATTGACAAATGGTGTGTTATAAACACAGAGACGCAGAGGGCACAGAGTGTTTAGTGTTTTTCTCTGCATCCTTTGCGTCTCTGCGTTAAATACCCGGTATTTTTTAAAAGCAGCGTGTTTTTAGCGCTTAATTGACATTTTAGCCAAAAATAGAGAGCCATAAAAAACCATGCGCCAAATTGTTCTGGATACAGAAACCACCGGCCTGGAGCCTGCGCAAGGCCACCGTATTATTGAAATCGGTTGTGTGGAAATCATTGATCGTCGTCTGACCGGTAATCACTATCATCAGTATTTGCAGCCGGATCGTGAAATTGATGAAGGTGCCATCGAGGTGCATGGTATCAACAATGAGTTTTTGCAGGACAAACCTCGTTTTGCCGATGTAGTGGGTGATTTTATGGATTTTGTGCGTGGCGCAGAACTGGTGATCCATAACGCGCCTTTTGATGTGGGTTTTTTAAATAATGAATTGAAGCTGCTGGGTTGGTCCGGTGGAGAAATAAAAACGAATTGTACCGTGTTGGATACTCTGGCGCTGGCGCGCAAGATGCACCCAGGACAAAAAAATAATCTGGATGCTTTGTGTAGACGCTACGAAGTGAAGAATGCGCACCGTGAATTACACGGTGCGTTGTTGGATGCGGAGATCCTTGCCGATGTTTATCTGCTAATGACGGGTGGGCAGACTGATTTGTTGTTAGCCGGGCAGAACAATGCGTCACAATCCATCTCCGGTGAAATACGGCGATTATCAAGTGAACGACCGCGCTTGCGCGTAGTGCAGGCCAGTGAGGAGGAAGTGGCGGGACATGAGGCGCGTTTGCAGGGCATTAATCAATCCAGCGGCGGTGTATGTTTGTGGCAACAGGGAAAAAAATAAACAGCCCCTTAGGAATGGGCACGAAATAACTTCCCTGTTTGGCGCCCGGATTTAGTGCGACTTCGTTCGTTCTGATTGAACAAAAGTACAGGAATAGT
>QIGJ01000143.1 GCA_003229995.1 Gammaproteobacteria bacterium
ATGCCAAACAGGGAAGTTATTACGTGCCCATTAACCTGACGGCCATGGAGTTTATCCCTCAATTTGCATTTAATTTTTGAATGCTCCGATGACCAATCCAATAACATGGTGAATTTATACGAAATAGGGTAGTATCTCGCCCGCTCGCGGAGCTGGACCTAGTAGCCGGCTCGCGACACAAAAATTTCAGGTTAATTAACTTACTAGGTAGGAGACACACATGTCTTTAGATGCAACACAGAAAGCAGAAATCGTTAAAAAATATGCCCGTGGTAATGCTGACACGGGTTCCCCGGAAGTGCAGGTTGCGTTGCTGTCCGCGCAAATTGACGATCTTTCCGGTCATTTCAAAACCCATATTCATGATCACCATTCACGCCAGGGTCTGCTACGCATGGTGAGCCGTCGTCGCAAGTTGTTGGATTATCTTAAAAATAAACATGTCGAGCGTTACCGTGAGCTGATTGCACAGCTTGGTTTGCGTCGTTAAGTAAGCCCGTTGCCTGCCAAAATGTTGGCGGTAATTGCTGAAAAACAACACCAGAATAACTCTTAACAGGAATTTTTCAAAAATGGCGATCAAAAAAATCGTACAGTTTGGCGAGCACACACTCACGATGGAAACGGGTGAAATTGCCCGTCAGGCGGGTGGTGCGGTGATGGTAAGCATGGGTGACACTGTGGTGTTCGTGACCTGCGTTGCCCGCAAAGAAGCAGATCCAGGCAGGGACTTTTTTCCGCTGACGGTCAATTATCAGGAACGCACCTATGCGGCGGGCAAAATCCCGGGTGGTTTCTTCAAACGCGAAGGACGCCCAAGCGAAAAGGAAACACTGACAAGCCGCTTGATTGATCGCCCATTGCGCCCGTTGTTTCCCAAAGGTTTTGTTAACGAAGTACAGGTCATCGCTACGGTGATGTCGCTGGACCCTGAAATTGATCCTGATGTGCCTGCCATGATTGGTGCCTCTGCTGCGGTAAGCCTGTCCGGTGTGCCGTTTGCCGGGCCTATTGGCTGTGCCCGCGTGGGTTATGTTGACGGCCAGTATGTGCTGAACCCCTCAGCTACCGTGTTGCAAAGCTCGCAGCTGAATTTGGTGGTTGCGGGTACCAATGACGCCGTGCTGATGGTGGAGTCCGAAGCGGAGGAATTGGCTGAAGACGTGATGCTGGGTGCGGTGACTTACGGCCACGAGCAAATGCAGACCGTGATCACGGCTATTGGTGAACTGGCCACTGAAGCAGGCACCGTTGCCTGGGAATGGGTTGCGCCGACAAGCAATGAAGCACTGGCCAGTGCCGTGGCAGCAGCCGGTGAGTCTGCATTGAATGCGGCCTATCAAATCAGCGACAAGCAGGCGCGTTACACCGAATTGAGTGGTTTGCGCGCTGGCATCGTTGAACAGCTTTGTCCCGCAGGCGATGAAAGCACGTATGCCATTGGTGATGTGAAAGAGGCCATCAGCAAACTGGAAAAAAGCGTGGTGCGTGGTCGTGTGCTGGCAGGCGAATTGCGTATCGATGGTCGAGACACCCGCACGGTTCGCCCCATTGCGGTGAAAACCGGCATATTGCCACGCACCCATGGCTCGGCCCTGTTCACCCGTGGCGAAACTCAGGCCATTGTGACGACGACGCTGGGTACTGCGCGTGATGCACAGTTGATCGACGCCATTGAAGGTGAGCGTCGTGAGCATTTTATGCTGCACTACAACTTCCCGCCTTATTGTGTGGGTGAAACCGGTTTTGTAGGTAGCCCCAAACGTCGCGAAATCGGCCATGGCCGTCTGGCAAAGCGGGGTGTTGCTGCGGTCATGCCGAGCATTGATGATTTTCCTTATTCAATTCGTGTCGTGTCCGAAATTACCGAATCTAACGGTTCCAGCTCAATGGCCTCTGTGTGTGGTTCGAGCTTGTCCATGATGGATGCCGGTGTGCCCTTAAAGGCACCGGTTGCCGGTATCGCCATGGGCCTGATTAAAGACGGCGACAAGTTTGCAGTGTTGAGCGACATCCTGGGTGATGAAGATCATCTGGGCGACATGGACTTTAAAGTGGCAGGTACGGCAAACGGTATCACCGCACTGCAAATGGACATTAAAATTACCGGGATTACCCGCGAGATCATGGAGCAGGCACTCAGTCAGGCCGGTGATGGTCGTCTGTTTATCCTGGATGAAATGAACAAGGTCATCTCGGAAGCCCGTGAAGAGATGTCACAGTTCGCACCCCGTTACCTCACCATCAAAATTCACCCGGATAAAATCCGTGATGTGATTGGCAAGGGGGGCGCAACCATCCGTTCCATCACTGAACAGACCGGTGCAGGTGTGGATATCGAGGATGACGGCACCATCAAAATCTCCTCCGTTGACAGTGCGGCGGGTGAGCAGGCGCTGAAACTGATTGAACAGATTACTGCTGATGTTGAAGTCGGTGTGATTTATGAAGGCAAGGTGGCCAAGCTGATGGACTTTGGTGCTTTTGTGACCATTCTGCCGGGTAAGGACGGACTGGTACATATTTCACAAATTTCCGAAGAGCGTGTTGAGAATGTGAGCGACAAGCTTTCTGAAGGTGACATTATCAAGGTGAAAGTGCTGGAGATTGACAAGCAAGGCCGTATTCGTTTGAGCATGAAGGCGGTTGATGCAGAGTAAACACCCTGTTGCTATTTTGAACGTGAATTAAGGGCTAATTAACGCTTTATATACCTGAAAACACTGTCGTTCCGCCTATTTTTAGCCGAAATTCAGAGCTTTGTCCTCGGACAAGTATTCTGATGCAGGAGATGTTGAGTGGTACTAATAAATAGCGTGTTTTTTGCGCTGAATTCACATTTGAGTTAATACGATGAAAAGGGGCTGCTGGCCCCTTTTTGTTGTACTCTACAAAACTGTTTTGAAGGTGCTTTTGAAGGTGCGAATAAAACAGATATATTTTTACGAATGGTTAACAACTTATTAGCCATTTTTCGTGCAGCAAAAAAACAAAACAAAAAAATGATAAAGGAACTTACTTCTCCTTATGACGAGCCGAAAAATTAAAACCGCTGTATTTCCCGTTGCCGGTTTGGGTACCCGCTTCCTGCCAGCCACCAAAGCCAATCCCAAAGAAATGCTGCCAGTGGTGGATAAACCACTGATTCAGTACGCCGCAGAAGAGGCCATTGCAGCAGGCATCACCGAATTGGTGTTTGTAACCAGCAGTAGCAAGCGTGCTATCGAAGATCATTTTGACCGAAACTTTGAGCTGGAAAGCACACTGAAGGCTCGCGGCAAAGAAGATCTTTTGGCGGATGTGCAAGGCATCCTGCCAAAAGGTGTGCATTGTGTTTACATACGCCAGCCCGAAGCACTGGGTCTTGGTCACGCAGTTTTATGTGCAAAAAATGTCGTGGGAAATAACCCCTTTGCCGTCATTTTGGCTGACGATCTGATTGATGATGATCATTCAGGCTGCCTGTCGCAAATGACGGCTTTGCATGCTAAATACCAATGCAGCCTGCTGGGTGTTGAGCGCATCGACCCTAATGATACGGATAAATATGGTGTGGTGAAAACCGTTGCTAGTGAAACGGGTATTGGCAAGATCGAGGAAATTGTTGAAAAACCCAAACCCGATGTAGCACCATCAAATCTGGCTGTGGTGGGGCGCTATATTTTATCACCACGAATTTTTGACATACTGGAAGGTACCGGCAAGGGTGCAGGTGATGAGATTCAACTGACTGATGCCATTGCAGGATTACTCGCAGAAGAGGATGTGCTGGCCTACGAATTTAAAGGCAAGCGTTATGATTGTGGCAGCAAGCTGGGTTATTTAACGGCCACAGTAGAATACGCGCTAAAACACCCGACCTTGAGAAACGATTTTCTGGAATACCTGCGTCGCTATTGTTTACCAAAAAAATAAATGTAACGATTCAGCTTAGGAATGGGCACGAAATAACTTCCTTGTTTGGCGCCCGGATTTAGTGCGACTTCGTTCGTTCTGATTGAACAAAAGTGCAGGAATAGTCGTTCTATTTCGAGCTTCTTTTGTGATTGAGGAACGGGCGAAGACGGGCTGAAGCCGGGATGCTAAACAGGGAAGTTATTTCGTGCACGTTCCTTATCTTTGATTCGTCCGAAAGGCTCCCAGGAACATTCAACCGGATAACAATCTTTGGTTTACATTTGATGGAACAGACTGTTCCCTGACCTCGAATCGCAGTGTCCTAACATCCAACGCAAAGAGCGCAAAGAAAAACGGTATAAACTTTGCGTTCTTTGCGTTCTTTGCGTTGGATTTCCATCATTCTGGCCCAGGCAGTATACGCCTGAAGATAGGGTGATTTAGCCCACCATCGTGTGATGACACTGTGTTGGCGCTTGTACGCCATACAGGACGACGGCTTATTGTGAAATGATAGGGCCGATAGGAGAGAGCTGTCTCAATAAACGGGAACAGATTCTTTGCTGTGCGAATGTTATGCAATATTTGATCGTCTGTACAAAAATTGATCATTTGCGGATATTTATGTAGAGAT
>QIGJ01000264.1 GCA_003229995.1 Gammaproteobacteria bacterium
TACCGAGGTGACCATTCCCACCCCGATGACCTGTACTGATGGTTGTTCGTTCATTGTGTGTCCTGTGACGGTGCCCGGGTATTGTGTAACGGGTGTGTGGGTTCCAGTAGTGCTAATTCCAGTGCGGCGGCATGGCGTTGCCGTTGATAACCTGAGGCGATGATGTTGTTTAAGTGCCCGGTCATGGTCGAGGCTTTGAAACCTTTGCCCATGAAGTAACGCTGTCCGCTTTCAACGTCAGCGCTGTGTTGCTGCCAGCGTGTGGTGATTTTATCCGCATCCGGCCAAGGCAGTTTACTGTCTTCTAATTCGATATCGAGTTCGCTGTCGTCCAGGTTATCGAGTTTCCATTTCCGTACGGGGATGGGCCGGGTCAGTTGCTGCTGTTCTATATCAATGCCGGTCAGCAGGTTGAAGGCTTCGCCAGCAACACGGGCCAATGTGTCTTTTTTCATGGCGGTGATCAAGTCCGGTATACGCTGGGGGCGACCATTGGCGGCTATAGCTTTCACGCCGCAGCGTTGTTGCAGAGGGTCAGAGTGATGCAGCAGGTGGTTTATCCAGGTGTCTGCGGTGTTATCAGCTATGACCCGAAAGGCAAGCTGTATGGCTTTTTGTTGCCAGGGATTGATGTGCAGGGTGTACGGTTCCAGCGCCAGTGCGTGATCGCGTTCGCCCAGCAATACGGATGACCATATCCCCCAAAAGCGCACGTCTGTGTTATCTGCCGTTGCTGCTTTATGGCAGTCTGCTTTCAGGTCCATCCGCTTTAACTCACCGGCTAGGCGCAGACATTGAATAAACAGAAAATGTTGTTGCTGTTCTGCACTTCGTTTTATCAGCTGTGTCAGCGGTTCCCCTGGATCATGGGCAAGTAGGCGACACACGGAGATAGCGAGGAGGTTGTAGTCAAGGTCATGACTGCTCAGGCCGGGTTGAATCCATTTCAGCCCACTGCTTTCGGGTAGCCACTCCAGCGCAGAAACCAGCGCTTTGAAGGTATTGGCGTTGACAAAACCCGCTTTGACGGCTTGCGCGGTTTTTTCAGTGTTTCCACAGGTGAAAGCAAGCAGTGCAGCGGTAAACGTTTCTTCCGGCTGTGCGAGTTCCAGCGATTTTTTACAAATGTCCCAGGCGAGTTCCGGTTGTAGCAGTAATCCGTCCAGGTGACGATGAATACGTTGCTCAAGCTGTGCCAGACTGGCAGGCAAGTGGTTTGGCTGATCAACCGCTGTGGATCGAGATTTCCACAGAAACCCGATTTTCATCGCGTGCAGGTCCGCCATGTCCCTATAGGCGCTATCCACACGCCACCTCTAAAAATGTTTTTCCATAGGTTTCGGGAGGGCGGTTAGCCCATGATGTTTTTTTTGTTGTGGAACAGGGGGTCACCCAGACGACAGACATTTCTGCCTTCAATTTTGACATCCGCAGAGTACAGCATGAATTCGCATTCGCCTTTGGTTGTGCTGCTAATCACACCTTTGAGCACGCCCGCTTCGTCGCCGGTACTGATGCTGTATTTGGCACCTTTGACCATGGGCATTTCTCCGTCAACGGTGACTGATTTGGGGCCAGCACTGGTGTCTGAAGATTTACCGATATTGGGATAGGGAATGGGCACCACGGAAGGGCCAATCGGGGTTTTACACACATCGGGGAAGACGATGCTGACACCGCCACTGCCTTCCACTGCCTTTGTGGACGACGCCACGACCGTTTGCGAAAGTAGTTTGTGCCATTATATTTCCTCACGTTTAAGAGCGTTGCATCATTTCGGGCATAATATCGTTTTATAATGCAGAAACCAAACTCATGGATAAACAGTACAAAAGAGCAAGTGGATGACAGTAGCCGTTTCCGGTTATCCTGAACCCTTGAGATTTGATGTATTTATTCAACAAGAGTCAGCACTACCGTCAAATAAAACCACCTAACCCATTAATTTTAAATTCCTTACATGAAACCCCCATGTCCGTCTAATCTGTCGCGGTGTACCCACCTCGGTTCTCCGGTATACTACACAGCCTGTTTTTCTGAACGTAATTTCTGAACCTAATTAACAATGAATCCAGACCTCCACCGGCTGCATCCGTACCCGTTCGAAAAGTTGCGGGCACTGAAAGACGGTATCGTCCCGCCTGCGCATAAATCACCCATCGCGCTCTCCATTGGCGAGCCCAAACATGCTGCACCGGATTTTGTGCTGGCAGAAATGACTGCGCAACTGCGAGGACTGGAAAATTACCCGCTCACTATTGGCTCACTGGCACTACGCGAGGCCGTTGCCCGCTGGCTGGCACAGCGTTTTGATATTCCGGTGAACCTGCTCGATCCCGGGCGACATATCCTGCCCGTCAACGGCACTCGCGAGGCGCTGTTTGCCTTTGCGCAGGTGGTGGTGAATCGCAATCCGGATCACAATAAGGGTGCTGTTGTGGTTATGCCTAATCCGTTTTATCAGATTTACGAGGGAGCAACCATTTTGGCGGGTGCGGAACCGTGGTTTCTGAACGCGTCGGAAAATACCGGCTTCGTGCCCGACTTCGATACGGTACCCACTGAAATTTGGCAGCGTTGTCAGCTGATCTATCTGTGCTCCCCAAACAACCCTACAGGTGCCGTGGTTAGCGAAGCCGCCTTGCGTCAACTCATCGTCCTGGCCGACGAGTACGATTTCATCATCGCCTCCGATGAATGTTATTCGGAAATCTATTTTGACGAAGCCGCACCGCCCCTCGGCCTGCTGGAAGTCGCTGCAAAAATGGGCCGTGATAATTTTAAACGCTGCGTGGTATTTCACAGTCTGTCGAAGCGCTCTAACCTGCCCGGTCTGCGCTCCGGGTTTGTTGCCGGTGATGCCGAAGTGCTGAAAAAATTCTTGCTTTATCGAACTTATCACGGCTGCACCATGTCCATCCCCACACAGGCTGCCAGCATCAAGGCTTGGGGTGATGAGCAACACGTCGTAGACAATCGCTCGCGTTACCGTGAAAAATTTGCTGCGGTACTGGAAATACTTTCGCCCGTGTTGGACGTACAACGCCCCGATGCCGGTTTTTATTTGTGGGTAAAAACACCTGACATAACCGGAATCGACGATGAAAGTGTTTCCCGTGACCTGTTTGCCCTGGAAAACATCACGGTAGTGCCGGGACGTTACCTGTCACGCGACACACTCACCACTGATGGAAAAACAATCAACCCCGGCATCAACCGGGTACGTATGGCACTGGTGGCACCACTGGAAGAATGTATTGATGCTGCGCAGCGTATTCGTAGTTATATAGAAACACTGATTTAAATATTACTACCACACAAATAACCCTGTTTGACTGGAGCAACAAAATGACCGACCTGAAAAAAGTCATCGAAGAAGCCTTTGAAAAACGCGCTGATATTACTCCGCGTAACGTAGACACTCATGTCAAGGAGTACGTTACCGAAGCCGTCCGTCTGCTGGATGCCGGTGAACTGCGTGTTGCACAAAAAATTGACGGTGATTGGGTGACCAATGAATGGCTGAAAAAGGCCGTGCTGTTATCGTTCCGCATTGAAGATAACGAATTCATGAAAGGTGGCTTCGCCAATTATTTTGACAAGGTGCAATCGAAATATGGCGATTACAATGCACGCGATTTCCGCGAATCCGGTGTGCGCGTCGTGCCACCCGCCTCTGTGCGTACGGGTTCTTACATTGCGCCGGGCGTGATATTGATGCCTTCATACGTGAACATCGGCGCTTACGTAGACAGCGGCACCATGGTAGATACCTGGGCTACGGTGGGCTCCTGCGCACAAATCGGTAAAAACGTACACCTCTCTGGTGGCGTGGGTATCGGTGGTGTACTGGAGCCCTTGCAGGCCTCTCCTACTATCATCGAAGACAACTGTTTCATCGGTGCACGTTCTGAAGTGGTGGAAGGTGTCATCGTCGAGGAAGGCTCGGTCATTTCCATGGGAGTGTACATCGGTCAAAGCACTAAAATTTATGATCGTGAAACCGGTGAAGTTACCTATGGTCGCATCCCTGCAGGTTCCGTAGTGGTCTCCGGCAACCTGCCTTCCAAAGACGGCAGTTATTCATTGTATTGCGCGGTGATTGTGAAAAAAGTTGATGATAAAACCCGTGGCAAGGTGGGTATTAACGAACTGCTGCGTGGTATTTAGTCGAGACAATAAAGGCTCCCCGAAACACATGACAACAATTTACGGCATTAAAAACTGCGATACCGTGCGCAAAGCCCGCAAGTGGCTGGAGGCATATACTATCGATTACACATTTCACGACGTGCGCAGCGATGGTCTGGACAAAAAAGAGCTGTCTTCCTGGATAAAATCTGTCGGCTGGGAAACGTTGCTCAACCGGCGCGGTACCACCTGGCGACAATTACCCGATGAAGATAAAGAGAGCATCAACGAGGCCCGTGCTATCCAACTGATATTAGCCCAACCAACACTGATTAAACGTCCAGTGTTGGTGCATAACAAAAGTATTCATGTGGGTTTTAAACCT
>QIGJ01000202.1 GCA_003229995.1 Gammaproteobacteria bacterium
AACAAAACGTCAACCGGGGAACCTTGGCCATGAGCACACACTCCTACAGCCCGCTGAAAAACTGGCAATTCATCCTGATTCTGGTGCTGGCCTTTTTTGCTGCCACTTTCGCTGCGATATGGCATGTATCACAACTTCAATCGCAACTCATTGAATCCACTGCGATCAAAAACGCTCGCTCGTTTTCCAATGCACTGACGGAATTTCGCACGCTCTATACATCAGAAGTGGTCACCACCGCCAAACAGCACGGCCTTGAAATCACCCATGATTACACAACAAAAGAAAATGCCATCCCACTCCCGGCAACATTGAGTATGTTACTGGGAGAAAAACTTGGAGAGCATGCCTCCGGCAGTAAAACCATGCTCTACAGCCCCCACCCCTTTCCCTGGCGACAACAAACGGGCGGCTTGCGCGATCAGTTTATGCAACAGGCGTGGGAGTTTCTCAGCCAAAATTCGAGCAAGCCCTTTTATCGTTTTACAGAACGTGATGGCCGCAAAACCTTACGTTATGCCACTGCCGATGTGATGCGACCGGCTTGTGTCCAGTGTCACAACGACCACCCAGACACCCCTAAAAACGACTGGAAAACCGGTGACCTGAGAGGCATTCTGGAAGTTGATTTTTCCCTGGATCAAGTGATAACACAGACTCAAATGGACCTGAAGGGAACCATTGCCATTTTCAGCGCCATCGCCCTGCTTGGCATCATTGGCATCGGTTCTGTTACCAACAGATTACGCCGCACCTCTGTGGAATTACAACAACGTGTGCAGGAACGCACCACAGAACTGGCCAACAAAGCCGCCGCACTGGAACGCATTAATCAGGAACTGGATCAGTTCGCCTATGTCGTGTCGCATGATCTGAAAGCGCCGCTGCGCGCCATTGCCAATCTGTCGGAATGGATAGAGGAGGACATTGTGGACAGCCTCACCGACGACACCCGCAAACAGATGACTTTGCTACGCGGACGGGTAACACGCATGAGCGGTCTCATCCACGGCATTCTGCAATATTCACGCGTCGGGCGTATTGACAACGACATCGAGTCTGTCGATGTCAATGCGCTGTTACAGGAAATCATTGCCGGGCTGGTGGTGCCGGAAGGTTTTGTTATCAACATTGCCTCCGACATGCCCGTATTCGAAACTGCTCGTATTCCTCTGTCACAGGTGTTTGCCAACCTGCTGTCCAATGCCATCAAATACCACTACCAGCCCGAGCAAGGTCATGTGGAAGTGGATGTACGAGAAATGGACAGTGCATTTTACACGTTCAGTGTGCGTGATGATGGCCCCGGTATCGCCCCCGAATATCATGAAAAAGTGTTTGCTATTTTCCAGACACTCAACGCCCGCGACGATGTGGAAAGCACCGGCGTAGGACTGTCCATCGTCAAAAAAATTGTCGAAACCCAAGGAGGGGAAATCATTCTTGAATCAGCCGAAGGCGAGGGCTCAACTTTTCGCTTTACCGTGCCGAAAACGACTAACAACTAACACGGACCTTGCCGTGAACACGCGCTGTGAAATTAAAGGAACCAGGCATCATGCAGGATAATAAAATTTCCATATTGCTGGTAGAAGACGACGAAGTGGATGTCATGAATATCCAACGCGCCTTCAAGAAAAATCACATCACCAACCCCCTACATGTGGTCGGCAATGGTCTGGAAGCACTGGCCAGACTGCGGGGTACGGACAAACAAGAGAAACTCCACCCAACACCAAAGATTATCCTGCTGGACATCAACATGCCGAAGATGAACGGCATCGAGTTTCTCACAAAACTGCGTGCCGATCCCGAACTGCGCGCTATCAGTGTGTTCGTGCTCACCACTTCCGACGAAGAAAAAGATCGTGTGGCCGCCTACGACATGAACGTGGCCGGTTATATCCTCAAACCGGTGGAGTCGGACAAATTCATGGAAGCGGTCAGGATTCTGGATGTGTTCTGGTCGTTGATCGAATTACCGTAAAGACAGGGATAAAGAGGCAAGAGAAAAAAATTAACCGTTTTTACTTTTATTTTTTCTCTGAATAGATATGACCGATGAACTGAAAATTTTAATCGTGGATGATGACGAGGTGGATCGCATGTCGGTGCGCCGGGCACTGGGTAAATCCGGGATGAAAGTCCGGACCGAAGAAGCGGCCACATGCAACGAAGCACTTGCAGCATTACATGAAAGGCACTTTGATTGTGCCCTTTTCGATTATCTGTTGCCTGACGGTGATGGCTTGTCATTGTTGCGTGATATCCGCGCGGCGGACATCACTACTCCGGTAGTGATGCTCACCGGCCAGCGCGATGAACGCCTCATTGTGGAATTATTGCGCGCGGGTGCAGCGGACTATCTTTCCAAGGATGAACTCAACCCTGAAAATCTGGGACATGCAACACAAACAGCCATCCGTTTGCATCACGCAGAACAGGAACGTCTGCATGCCCACGACGAACTGGAACGGACACACCGTGAACTGAAAACCTCCCACGCGCAATTATTGCAATCGGAAAAACTCGCCTCTATCGGTCAGTTAGCAGCAGGCGTCGCGCACGAGATCAACAATCCGGTGGGCTATGTCTATTCCAACCTCGGCACTCTGCAAAAGTATATCGACAACCTGTGCCGGATACTGGAAGGCTACGAGCAACTGGAAACTTTGGTGGACGCAGACCAGGAAGCACTGAAAAAGGTACAAATGCTCAAGCAGGAACTGGATCTGGAATATCTCAAAGAAGACGTGTGTGATTTAGTCAGCGAATCCCGCGAGGGCATCTCCCGGGTCAAGAGCATTGTGCAAAACCTCAAGGACTTTTCCCATGTAGACGAAGCCGAATGGCAGTGGACCAATCTGCATCATGGCTTGGACAGCACACTCAACATCGTCAACAACGATCAAATACAAGGCCGAAGTCGTCAAGGAATACGGAGAACTGCCCGAAGTGGAATGTCTGGCATCCCAGATTAACCAGGTATTCATGAATCTGCTGGTCAACGCCGCCCACGCCATCAAAGAATATGGGCTGATTACCATTCGCAGTGGCCAGCACGGTATGGATCAGCATTACTGACACAGGTAAAGGCATCGCCCCTGATCACATGAAAAAAATCTTTGATCCCTTTTTCACCACTAAAGCAGTGGGCACGGGTACCGGCCTGGGTTTGTCCCTGTCCTACGGCATTGTACGTAAACACGGCGGCGAGATTGAAGTGGACAGCGACGTGGGCAAAGGCACCACGTTTACCGTTCACCTGCCGGTGAGGCAGCCCAAAGCGAATACCTGAAAACGAAAATGTTGTTTTCCTGACCACTCAAAACCCGATACTATTTTATGACCCGAACACAGCCCGATAACGAAGACACCCATGCCAAACAGCCGCCCGCCAACCTGCTGTTCGTGGACGATGAGATCAATATTCTCAAAGCCCTGAAGCGCCTGTTTCGTCCACAGAATTACAAAATCCACACCGCCGAAAGTGGTGCAGCAGGGCTGGCCTGTATGGAAGAACACCCCATCGATCTGGTAATTTCCGACATGCGCATGCCGGAAATGGATGGTGCCGCCTTTCTGCAACAGGTCAACCAGCGCTGGCCAGACACCGTGCGTATCCTGCTCACGGGCTATTCCGATATCACCTCCACCATTAATGCCGTCAACAAGGGGGGCATTTACCGTTACATCAGTAAACCCTGGGAAGATAACGACACCCTGCTCACGGTACAACGCGGGCTGGAACAAAAAAATCTGGAACGGGAACGCCTGCGCCTAGTGCAACTGACGCAGAAACAAAACCGCGAGCTACGAAATTTCAATGCCAGTCTGGAAGACAAAGTGACCGCCCGCACTGGCGAGTTGCAACAAACCGTCAGCTTCCTGGAACTGGCAAACGACAGCCTGGATCAAAGTTACCGCAGTACTGTGGAAGTATTTTCCAACCTGATTGCCCTGCGCGAACATACCGACAGCAAGCAGCCGCGCCTCATCACCGAACACACCAAACGCCTAGCAGACGCGCTGGACATGAACAGAGCCGACCAACAACAACTCCATTACGCCGCCTTGCTACGCAATCTGGGCAAATTGTGCCTGAAAGACAAACTGCTCGCCAAACCCGTTAGCACCATGAACACTGCCGAACGGGAAACCTACAATCGGCACCCATTGCTGGCGGAAGGTCTGCTCATGGCACTGGAACCCTTGCAAGAAGCAACAAAACTCATCCGCCATCAGCACGAACACATCAATGGTACTGGTTTTCCTGACCGGCTGTGCGACACAGACATCCCGTTAGGCTCACGCATTCTCAAAGTAGTGAGCGATTTCTACGAAATGCAATGGGGACTGCTGACCCAAAAATGCCTTAATGCAAGTGCAGCGCGGGAGTTTTTGCTCAAACAACGCGGCAAATATTATGACACCCGCATTGTGGACACCTTCTGCACACATCTGGGACACATGGAAAATGAAGTATCGCACCCCACACAATGCGTTAAATCCAACGGCCTGCGTAAAGGCATGATACTGGCGGAAGATTTGGTGATGCAGGACAACGTACTGTTGCTCACCCGGGGACACCGCCTCAGCAAAGGAGCTGGAGGAATCCTCCCACACCGAATTTGACATTTATGTCACCGACACAGCATGAACCCTGTGACTGAATTCGGCTCACCGTATACGCAAAAATGCTATGAAAAACACAAGGAAAACCCACATGTACCGCATCATGATTGTGGACGACGAAAAAAACATCCTGCACGCCCTCAAGCGTGCGCTGGATCGCCAGTTCGACTGGGAAATCGAGACCTTTCACATCCCCAGTGACGCCCTCAAGCGTGCCAAAG
>QIGJ01000244.1 GCA_003229995.1 Gammaproteobacteria bacterium
CCCACAATCACTGCAACGGCGAGATCGGTAGCCACGGTGATACCGGATACCAGAATCAGGATGAAGGCATCGGCAGGCGGTACCTTTTTGAGAATACGAAAACTGGACCACTCAAAAGTGCCGATGACGACGATAAACATCACGCCCACCAATGCCGCCAGCGGGATTTGTTCGATGAGGTCGGAGGCAAACAGGATAAAGGCCAGCAAGGCCAGTGCGGCAGTAATGCCGGAAAGTCGTCCGCGACCGCCAGAATTCACATTGATCATACTTTGACCAATCATTGCACAGCCGCCCATGCCGCCGAAAAAACCGGTGGCAATATTGGCGGTACCCTGGGCGATGCATTCTTTATTACCACGGCCACGGGTTTCGGTGAGTTCGTCGATCAGGCTCAGTGTCAGTAGTGATTCGATCAGGCCAATGGCGGCGAGAATCACTGCGTAAGGCAAAATGATCCACAGGGTTTCCAGCGTAAACGGCACCATGGGGATATGAAAACCTGGCAGACCGCCAGCGATGGAGGCGATATCTCCCACGGTTTTGGTTTCCAATCCTACACCGATCGCCAGCAGGCTCACTACCACGATGGCCACCAATGAGGAAGGCACGGCAGTGGTGAGTTTGGGCAGATAATGGATGATGGTCATGGTCAGTGCCACCAGTCCAAGCATCACCCACAGGGCATTGCCACTCATCCATTGCAAAACCCCCTCCGCATCGGGAGCCTGAAAGCTTTTCATCTGCGCAAGAAAAATCACAATGGCCAGACCGTTCACAAAACCCAGCATCACTGGGTGCGGTACCATGCGAATGAATTTACCCAGTTTGAAGATGCCTGCACTGACCTGGATGATGCCCATCAGTACCACAGTGGCGAACAGGTACTCCACGCCGTGATCGGCTACTAGAGCCACCATGACGACCGCCAGCGCACCAGTGGCACCGGAAATCATGCCGGGTCGCCCGCCGATGGCGGCGGTGATCAGCCCCACCATAAAGGCTGCATATAGCCCCACCAGTGGTTCGACCCCGGCCACAAAGGCGAAAGCCACAGCCTCGGGCACCAACGCCAGAGCAACAGTGAGGCCGGATAACACATCATTTTTGATGTTGCGCGTGGGCGCGGCGTGGGGCTCAAACATGGACAAAATTCCTTGGAAGTGATGCAGTGAAGGTAATGAAAATAAAATGGTAGGATGAAAGGGACGCAAATTTTACGCTAGTTGAAGACCTGCGGAAAGGGGGAGGGAACAGGGGACAGGCAGTGCTTTCATGGCTATGGGGGTTATATATCCATGGCGTTTGAGATTTAGGCCTGACTGCATGCTCTATTGATTCCATGGCAGCGTTAAAATGTCTTGCAATAGAATGACTATTCCGTGTCAGGGTTAATGCGGTAAGACCGGGTTTGATTGAAACAGAAATACATCTCGATACGGGAGATATTCATCGGCTACAAAAAATGAAGGGACTGATTCCCATGAAAAGAGCGGGTAGTTCCTCAGAGGTTGCAAATACCATAGTGTGGCTGATGTCGGATGATGCATCCTACTATAACGGGTGCGCTTGTTGATGTAGCAGGAGGAAGGTAGCACCGCCATGGTATTCCTGCGATTTTGCTCAAAGCTTCCGCATCCATGCTCATGCCCCTTACCGACTCTCTGTAGGCAATCAGAACGAACGAATACGAACTAAATCTGAGTGCCAAACAGGGAAGTTATTACGTGCCCATTCTTAAGTATTTACTCTGTCTTGAGGTTCAGGACAGTATTTCTGAATGTATAAAATATGATGGGGTAAGAAAAAGAAGGCCAATGCCATTACACTTAAAACACTGGCATCCTTTTTCTGACCCTGACAAGCTATTTTTCCTTTATTTCAATAACATTTAATCGTGATGTTATAATTTGGCATCGAAAACTGCCCCGACTTATACCCGTTCCCCAGGCACCATATGTAAACATCGTTACCAGGGGTAATATAGTGTCCGCCTATTTCATGTATTCCTTTAGGCACTTGAGCAGAATGTACTGCGTGATAATTGCTGTCTTGTTGGAAAAGCCAGGTTTGTGGTGCGTAGGTTTTCCAGTATATTCGTCCCGCACCAACAACAGAACTCATTTCCTGAAAACTCAAACTTCTGGTTTGTGGTGCTTGCTCATTCACTGCTGAGGCAAATGATGTTGATGCACCACTTAAAGAAAAAGCCATGATTGTAAATATCAAAACAGTGAGCCTATTCATGTTGACATCTCCTTGATCATAAGAGGTTGTTTTGTAAACAAATACATAACTATAAAAACGTGAGAAATATAATAAATAAACTACTTTAATTACTGATGTAATTGCTGAGGTTATTTCTGTGAATAACCTATAAATGTACCTACAGAAGCGCCGTTACTGAACTTGTCAGCGTAACGTTATTGACTATATAGACAGGAAAAAATTTACTTCAGTTACTGGATATGATTATAAAATAGTTTTACGATATAACAACCAATTGAGCTTATCCATTCATGCTATTTTTTAATAACACGCAGCACATGAAAGTGCTATGGGTTTTCAGAAAATAAGGAAATAACCAAGATTGTAAAAGCTGTGCAGAATGATGGCGGGAACGACACTTTGATAACGGTCACGAAAGGCACCGAAGACCAGTGAGGGAATAATGACTGCAGCGGCCCAAAGGGGAGGCTGGACAAACAGGTGGGCCATAGAGAACAGCAGGCTGGTTAGCAAGTTGGCGTTACTGAGGCCTAGAAATCGGGCTCGCAACGGACGAAAGGTTAACAGTTGTGGTTGTAATAAACCACGAAATAACCATTCCTCCAATAGCGGATACAAGCTTGCCAAAAGCAGCAGTGTCCACCATTGATTCAGGTGTTCACT
>QIGJ01000183.1 GCA_003229995.1 Gammaproteobacteria bacterium
GGTAATAAGTTATTTCAATTTCCATTCCTGATATGTCACATAACAAAAACAGCTGCCAAATCATCCATTATCAGTATTTCGATATATTTGGATTGAGTTGCGCCACAGGGCAGCCATTCTAGTGACTTTCCACAATGCTAACCAGCGGAAAGTCACTATCACCAATATTGGATTGACGACATGATTCCGGAAATGCTGTTTTTCAAACATTGACAACCGTATAATGCGCCGGACCCGTATAAAATTAGCAGCAAAAATGACTAAATCATCATCAACCTGGGAAAACCTGCTGGTTTGGGCAATATTACCTATTACTTAGATCCTGCAAGTGATCGTGAGTGCGCTTGCAGGATCTAGGTTTTACAGACTCCGGCATGCTTATGCAGGCCGATACAATAAAACCATTCAATCCGAGGAGACCTGTCAGTCCATGAAAGTCACCATCTACGGTTCAGGCTATGTCGGTCTGGTCACCGGCACCTGTTTAGCAGAAGTCGGTAACGATGTGCTCTGCGTCGATATCGACCACGCCAAAATTGATAAGCTGCTGCGCGGCGAAATCCCCATTTATGAACCCGGCCTCGATGCCATGGTCACCAAAAATATTGCCTCCGGCCGCTTGCGTTTTACCACTGATGCTGCCAAAGGCGTCGCCCATGGCCTGTTTCAGTTCATTGCGGTGGGCACACCTCCCGACGAAGATGGTTCTGCCGATCTGCAATATGTACTGGCCGTCGCCAATAGCGTCGGCGAACATATGTCGGAGTACCGGGTGATTGTAGACAAGTCTACGGTACCCGTGGGCACTGCCGATAAAGTCAGCGAAACAGTGAACGCCGCATTGAGCAAACGTGGTGTCGATGTGGAGTTCGACGTGGTGTCCAATCCTGAATTTCTCAAGGAAGGTGCGGCACTGGACGACTTCATGAAACCTGACCGTATTGTCATTGGTACCAATAATCCACGAACCACTGAGCTGCTACGTGAACTTTATGCGCCTTTCAATCGCAATCATGATCGTTTAGTGAGTATGGACATCCGTTCTGCCGAACTGACCAAATATGCGGCCAATGCCATGTTGGCCACCAAAATCACCTTTATGAATGAGCTGTCCAACCTCGCCGACCTGTTGGGTGCCGATATCGAAAATGTGCGCCTGGGCATTGGTTCTGATCCGCGCATCGGCTACCATTTCATTTATCCGGGTTGTGGCTACGGTGGCTCCTGTTTTCCAAAAGATGTACAGGCATTGGAGCGCACCGCCCACGAAATCGGCTACAACGCCGAATTACTTAGCGCAGTGGAAGCCGTAAACCTTCGCCAGAAACAGGTGATGTTTACTAAAATCCGTCAACATTTCAAAGATGATTTGGCAGGCAGAACCATCGCACTCTGGGGACTGGCCTTCAAACCCAACACTGACGACATGCGTGCCGCACCTTCGCGGACACTGATGGAGGCTCTGTGGGAAGTCGGTGCCAAGGTGCAAGCCTATGACCCCGAGGCCATGGATGAGGCAAAACGTATCTATGGTGAACGTGCTGATCTGACGCTGGTTGACTCCCCGGAAGCCGCCCTGGCCGGTGCTGATGCCCTGGCCGTGGTCACCGAATGGAGTGCCTTTCGCAGCCCGGATTTTGAACAGATCAAAACCCAGCTTAGCCAGCCCACTGTTTTTGATGGTCGAAATCTATACGACCCTGCACGCCTGCGTGCTGATGGCTTCAACTATTATTGCATTGGCCGACCATAACTGCACCGGACGACGACACGATACCTAAGTGCCTGGGCATCATTATTTTAACAACATTTTCACAGGGTATTTTTCGGCCTTCAAGGCGCTGCGAAGTGAGCATAGTGAGCTATGTTAAACAAGAAAATGTTAAAATAATGTTGTTCAGGTACTTATAGTAATAAATGCTGATAAAAATATAATGAAAGGATAAGCAGATGTTTGATTTGAAAGATACCCGCATTGCTATCATCGGTCTGGGCTACGTTGGTTTGCCACTGGCTGTTGAACTTGGCAAGCACTACCCCACCAAAGGCCTGGATATCAATGCGTCGCGCGTGGCTGAATTACAAGCCGGCAAGGACAGCACTCTGGAAGTGGAGCCCGATGAACTCAAGCTTGCCACCCAACTCACGTACACGCGTAACCCGGACGATCTGGCAGACTGCAACGTCTATATTGTCACCGTTCCCACACCCATCGACTCCGCCAAACGCCCGGATTTATCACCACTGGTCGGTGCCAGCCATACCATCAGCAAGCTGCTTAACAAAGACGACGTGGTCATCTATGAATCCACGGTTTACCCCGGTGCCACCGAAGAAGTGTGTGTGCCCATACTGGAAGCCGGGTCTGGCCTGAAATTCAACCAGGACTTTTTTGCAGGCTATTCACCGGAACGCATTAATCCCGGCGACAAAGAACACCGGGTCACTACCATACTCAAGGTCACTTCTGGATCAACACCTGAGTCTGCTGATTTTGTCGATAACTTATATGCCAGCGTCATCACCGCTGGCACCCACAAAGCCAGCTCCATTAAAGTCGCGGAAGCGGCCAAGGTTATTGAAAATACGCAACGGGATGTCAACATCGCCCTCATCAACGAGCTGGCGCTGATCTTCCACAAACTGGGCATCGATACTATTGAGGTGCTGGAAGCTGCGGGGACCAAGTGGAACTTTTTACCCTTTCGCCCTGGATTGGTGGGAGGACATTGTATCGGTGTCGATCCCTATTATCTCACCCATAAAGCACAGGAAATTGGCTACCAGCCAGAGATGATCCTCGCGGGTCGTCGCATCAATGACGGCATGGGCAGCCATGTCGTCGAACGCGTGGTAAAACGCATGACCCGTAACCGCATCCATGTGGTGGATGCCAACATCTTGGTAATGGGATTTACCTTTAAGGAAAACTGCCCGGATCTGCGCAACACCCGCGTCATTGATATCATCGAGGAATTGCAGACCTATCACGCCAATGTAGACGTTTACGATCCCTGGGTGAATTCCGATGATCTGGAACACGAATATGGCATCCGACCTATCCCGTCACTGACAAAGGGAAAATACGACGCCATTATTCTGGCTGTGGCACATGAGCAATTTAAGGCGATGTCTGCCGATGAAATCCGTGCTCTGGGCAAAAATGACTGCGTACTGTTCGATGTCAAACATATCCTGCCCGTCGATAAAGTGGATGACCGACTGTAAAACCCATCACAACCGAGTCTGAAAAAAAATTTTATCATTATTTATAATAACAAGGTCCAAACATGAAAGTTCTCATTACCGGCACCGCAGGTTTTATTGGCAATCGTCTGGCTGAACGCCTGCTGGAACGTGGCGAAGAAGTCATTGGTATCGATAATCTCAACGATTATTACGATGTCACCCTAAAAGAAGCCCGTCTGGCCAAAATCAAGGATCACCCCGGTTTTACCGAAGCACGTAACAATATCGAAGACCGTCCTGCCATGGAAGCACTGTTCGCCAAACACAAACCCAACAAAGTGGTCAATCTGGCGGCCCAGGCCGGTGTCCGTTATTCATTGGAAAACCCACATTCCTACGTAGAAAGTAACATCGTGGGTTTCATGAATATCCTCGAAGGCTGCCGTTACAATGGCGTCGAACACCTAGTATACGCCTCCAGCAGCTCGGTCTATGGTGCCAACACCCACATGCCGTTTTCCATCCACAACAATGTGGATCACCCTCTCAGCATGTACGCCGCCACCAAAAAAGCCAACGAATTGATGGCGCACACTTACAGCCACCTCTACAGTCTGCCCACCACTGGTCTGCGTTTCTTCACTGTTTATGGCCCCTGGGGACGCCCGGACATGGCGCTGTTTCTGTTCACCAAAAAAATCCTCGCTGGCGAACCTATTGATGTCTTTAATTACGGTAAACACCGCCGCGATTTCACTTATGTCGATGATATCGTCGAGGGTGTGATCCGCACCCTGGACCATACTGCCCGACCCAATCTGGACTGGTCTGGTGACCAACCTGATCCCGGTACCGCCAGTGGACCTTATCGCCTTTACAACATTGGCAACAATTCACCCGTCGAGCTAATGCATTACATCAAAGTACTGGAGGACTGTCTCGGCAAAAAAGCGGAAATGAACATGCTCCCACTGCAACCCGGAGATGTACCCGACACTTACGCCAATGTGGAAGACCTGGTGGCCGATGTCGCCTACAAACCTGACACCAGCGTGGAAGATGGCATAGCCCGTTTTGTTAACTGGTATAAATCCTACTATTCGCACACCTGAACAGGCCTCCATCGGGCTCAGTCAAACCAGCTGGGCCCGCCATCAAAGACCAACAAGCGCCACTCCGACACCCGCCCACCTTCCTGATTTTCTAAAGTTTCCCCCCTGTTTGACGTTATTCCCTGTGGTGCCCTATGACGCTCTGTAATTACACCATCAAAAACGCTGTTGGTTATTTATTTCTATCGGGTAATGCAAAAAACTGAGGCCAATATATGTCACCTAGATCCTGCAAGTGATCGTGCTTGCGCAGTGCACTAAAAGTAGGCGCTTTTAGGCGAGATATTGATTCGTAGAGTGAATGACAACGTTGAGCATAATCCTTATTGTGATTACCGAAAAGTTTCATCTCACTCTACGGATCAAGCGCTTGTGCTGAGTGAGTGCGAGCACTTGCAGGATCTAGGTG
>QIGJ01000253.1 GCA_003229995.1 Gammaproteobacteria bacterium
GTGCATGAAATAACTTCCCTGTTTAGCATCCCGGCTTCAGCCCGTCTTCGCCCGTTCCTCAATCACAAAAGCTCGAAATAGAACGACTATTTCTGCACTTTTGTTCGGCAACGGCTCCTGCGTTGCTCTACCTCCTGCATCCATGTAGTCGTCAATCAGAACGAACGAAGTCGCACTAAATCCGGGCGCCAAACAGGGAAGTTATTTCGTGCCCATTCCTAAATACATTCCACGGGCAAGGGGCTTTTCTACAGCTCGCCAAAGCAGCAGACAAAAATCAGTCGTTTTTACCACCCCAACCGCCACCGCCCGGCGTTGCGATCATCAGTCGCCCACCTGACTCAATCTCAAAGCTGATTTTTTCCGGCAAAACATCCGCATTGTGTAAATTACTTCCCGGCTGACCATCACCTCCGCCTCGCAGTCCCCATGGCGCATGACGACGACGCTCGGTCAACAACGTCACGATGGTTGGCGCTAAAAACTCAAACTCCCGTATTAAACCATCGCCACCCCGATATTTGCCTTCGCCGCCCGAACCTTCTCGTAAGGCATAACGACAAATACGTAACGGATAATGACTCTCCAATACTTCGATAGGCGTATTCAATGTATTGGTCATATGCGTCTGCACAGCACTGAGGCCATGCTGTTCCGGCCCGGCCCCCATACCACCTCCTATGGTTTCGTAATAGTCCCATTCGGCACCGGCAACACGCGAACCCATAGCAAGATTATTCATACTGCCATGGCTGGCGGCTGGCATTTTATCCGGCAACGCCTGCGCTAATGCGCCCATCACCACATCTACCACGCGGGTGCTGGTTTCCACATTGCCCGCCGCCACTGCGGCAGGTCGTCTGGCGTTAAGCAGTGAGCCTTCGGGGGCAGTCAGGGTAATGCTGCGAAAACTGCCAGCGCAGGCCGGTGTCTGTGGTGGCATCAGACAACGGAAAACGTAATACACACCGGCTGCGGCTACCGACAAAGGACAGTTGATATTACCCGCAGTCTGCGGTGCAGTGCCGGTGAAATCCACATGAATCTGATGGCCACTCACACGGAGTGTCACCACAATGGGGATGTCGGTGTTACCCAAACCATCGTCATCCATCACATCCTCAAAATAATATTCTCCATCAGGAATGTCGCCCAGGCAACTATCTGCCAAACGCTCAGCATAGGTATTGAGCTGTTGCAGGCTCTCTTCATATCTCATTACCCCCATGCTTTGCACTAATGCGGTGAGCCGTGTCAGCCCGGTACGATTGGCGGAAATCTGTGCCGCGAAATCACCGCTGGACTGCTCAGGATTGCTGGTCGCCTCCGTCATCGCCGTCAGTTGATGCTCATCCAGCCTGCCTTTGCGCACTAAAAATGTGGGCGGAATAATCATGCCTTCTTCGCTCAACTGCCGGGAAATCGGCATGGAGCCTGGCGTACTGGCTCCGATATCAGCATGGTGTGCACGATTGGCAACAAACCCCACCACGATATTTGCAACAAACACAGGCGCAATGACCGTTACGTCAGGCAAATGGGTGCCGCCAAGATAGGGGTCATTCAGAATCACCATGTCACCGGGTGACCACGGTAAATCAGACACGATGTCACGCATGGCGTAGGCCATACTGCCAAGATGCACGGGGATATGCGCCGCCTGGGCACAGAGTTCACCGACCGCATCAAACACTGCACAGGAGTAATCCAGCCGATCCTTGATGTTAGGAGAAAAAGCGGTACGTTGCAGCACCGCGCCCATTTCCTCGCAGACGGCCTCAATACGACTGGCAAACAGACTGAGTTCGATGGCATTCATGATGGTGCCAGTGTAACGTAACGTCCAACCGCCTCCCACTGTTATGTCCTGGTGTAGTTTTACTTGGTTATTGGTCCGGGGTAGAATACACCGTCGTTGCCTTTTGACGACTGTGCATGCATAACCTTGCGAGCATAATATCGTACTTCAACATTCCGCCAGCGTACAAACCCTGGCACGATTTCGACATAACCACTAAAGCAAGATCAGGAGAAAGAAAACATGGCACACGAACTGCCTGCACTGCCCTACGCACAAGACGCCCTGGCTCCGCACATCTCAGCGGAAACCCTGGAATATCACTACGGCAAACATCATCAGACTTATGTCACCAATCTTAACAACCTTATCGAAGGTACCGAGTTCGCCGACGCCAGCCTCGAAGACATCATCATGAAAGCCGAAGGCGGCCTGTTCAACAACGCCGCCCAGGTATGGAACCACACCTTTTATTGGAACGGCCTGAGCCCCAGTGGTGGGGGTGAGCCCACCGGCGCACTGGCGGATGCCATTAATCGCACCTTCGGTTCTTTTGCCGATTTCCAGCAGAAATTTGCAACGTCCTGTGCCACCAACTTCGGCTCCGGCTGGACTTGGCTGGTGAAAAACAGTGACGGGACACTGGAGATCGTCAACACTTCTAATGCTGCCAACCCGATGACCGCAGGCCAGACTCCGATCATGACCTGCGATGTGTGGGAGCATGCCTACTACATCGATTACCGCAACGCCCGTCCTAAGTACGTAGAAGCATTCTGGAATCTGGTGAACTGGGATTTCGTGACCAGTAACTTCAGCGGCTAACGCCTCCGTTTATCGGTACATAACATAAAAAAAGGGGCCGTCGGCCCCTTTTTTTATGTGCAACAACGTCGGTTCCACCGCAAGTACAACACTCGATACGAGGGGCGTGGTTAACCCCTTTCTGATAGGGATTTCTACCCCACAAAATGCAACACTACGTTATTGCAAGCAACGAAAAATAGACCCACAAGGAATTTAATTTAGAATGAAATTAAATAACTTAGGAACGGGCACGTAATAACTTCCCAGTCTAGCGCTCAGATTTA
>QIGJ01000116.1 GCA_003229995.1 Gammaproteobacteria bacterium
ATGCCCTGGAAAACAATAACTCCAACGCGGGTGGCTGGTATATGGACCGTGGTCAGGAGCAGCTGGTTATTCGTGGTACAGGCTGGTTGAGTCATGATGAAAAAGGACTGGAAGAGTTACGCCAGATTCCATTGAAGACTGTGGATGGTACTGTTGTTACCATCGCGCAGGTTGCCACGGTGGAGCTGGGCAGTGAAATACGTCAGGGTGCGGTCACGATGACACGTCGTGATGCCCAGGGACAGCCGGAAGCATTGGGTGAAGTGGTTGCCGGTATTGTTTTGAAACGTATGGGTTCAAATACCAAAAGCACCATTGATGGCATCAACAGTCGCATTGCATTAATCCAGCAAGCCTTGCCAGAAGGTGTTCGGTTCGAAGCCTTTTATGATCAGGCGGATTTAATTACGCAAGCCGTTAAAACGGTGGTCAATGCTTTATTGCTGGCATTTGTTTTCATCGCTGTGGTGTTGGCGCTGTTTTTGATGAACCTGAGCGCGACGTTTTTGGTATTAATATCCATCCCGATTTCCATTGGTATTGCACTGATGATCATGGCCTGGTTTGGTGTCCGCAAACCTCATGTCACTGGGGGGAATAGCCGTTGCCATTGGCATGTTGGTGGATGGCTCTGTGGTTATGGTGGATAACATGTTCAAACATCTGGCTCATCCCGATGCTGAACATGACAAAGAGCGCAGGGTATTGCTGAGTGCGGATGATGTTGATCCTCATGATGTCGTGCATGATCAAACCGGTATTGCTTTGCGATTGCAAATCGCGGGCAAGGAGGTTGTGCGCCCTATATTTTTTGCAACCTCGATTATCCTTGTGGTGTTTTTGCCTCTGTTCAGTTTTGAAGGTGTAGAGGCAAAATTATTTCAACCCATGGCCATCAGTATTATGTTAGCCATTGTGTCAGCCGTGTTTGTTGCGCTTATTATTGTTCCCGCATTGGCGACTTACCTGTTTCGACATGGCATACGTGAAAGAGAAAGCCCTTTTTTAAAGCCACTTGATACACTTTATCGTCGTGGTTTGCGTTGGGCTCTGCGAAAAACCAAAGTGGTTGTAGGTTTTGCTTTGGTTTTGTTGATTAGCGCACTGGCAGTGGTACCTCTGTTGGGTACAGAGTTTGTTCCAGAACTGGAAGAAGGCACCATCAACCTGCGAGTCACTCTGGCACCGACGGCGAGTCTGAACACAACGTTGACCGTTGCGCCCAAACTGGAAGCCATGCTGCTGGAATTTCCCGAAGTGATTTATGCACTGAGCCGCATCGGCAGGCCTGAAATTGGTGGTGATCCGGAGCCAGTCAATAATATTGAAATCTATATTGGCCTGAAACCTGTTAGCGAATGGACGAGTGCCAATAATCGGCAAGCCTTGCAAGGTTTGATGGAGCAAAAACTGGAACAACACCCGGGTTTGTTGTTGAATTTTTCTCAGCCCATTGCCACACGGGTTGATGAACTGTTATCAGGCGTCAAAGCACAGCTTGCCATTAAACTGTTTGGGCCGGATCTGGCAGTTCTTGCAGAGAAAGGGCAGGCTATCGAAAAAGTGATACAAGGCATTGATGGCGCGAAAGATGTCGCCATGGAACAGATTGTGGGTGAAGCACAATTGGTGGTACGCCCGGACAGAAATCAACTGTCGCGTTACGGGCTGGCCGTGGGTGATGTGATGACCCTCGTGAGCGATGGCCTGGGTGGACGTGCCGCCGGACAAATCATCAACGGTAATGAACGTTATGATATCTATGTTCGACTGGCCGAAGTTTATCGTGCCGACGCCAATGCCATTGCCAATTTGCGCTTGCAATCACCCACCGGGCAATGGGTTCGTCTGGGCGATGTTGCACAAATCAGCATTGAATCCGGGCCGCCCCAGGTACGACGGGACGATGTGCAACGGCGTGTTGTTATTCAGGCCAATGTACAGGGACGCGACATGGGCAGTGTCGTTGCGGACATTCGATCCGCCATTGATGCACAAGTGTCCCTGCCAGCAGGGTATTCCGTGGACATTGGCGGGCAGTTCGAAAATCAGCAGCGCGCGCAAAAACGCCTGAGCATGGTGGTCCCCCTGTCCCTCGCCCTGATTGCTTTACTGCTATATTTTGCCTTCAAATCGGTAGGGCAGGCGATGCTGATTCTGGTTAACGTACCGCTTGCGGTTATTGGTGGGGTATTCTCACTGTACCTTTCCGGGCAGTATCTTTCGGTCCCCAGCTCCATTGGCTTTATCACCCTGTTTGGCGTTGCTGTACTCAACGGTGTTGTGATGGTAGAAAGTATCAACCAGCGTATTGCTGATGGACTTTCCATGGATGATGCTATTTTTAACGGAGCAACATCACGCCTGCGCCCGGTGTTGATGACAGCGATTACCTCCGCACTGGGTTTAATACCCATGTTGATGTCAACCGGTGTCGGAGCGGAAATCCAGAAACCCCTAGCAACAGTGATTGTCGGAGGATTGCTGACAGCAACATTTTTAACCCTGTTTGTGTTGCCGACACTTTTTTC
The DNA here is from genome assembly GCA_003229995.1 of Gammaproteobacteria bacterium. GTDB lineage: Bacteria > Pseudomonadota > Gammaproteobacteria > SZUA-152 > SZUA-152 > SZUA-152. Next base: position 2,532 of record QIGJ01000116.1, read on the forward strand.
ATGGTTTTCCAAAGGGAAGTTCAGTGAACTGAGGAAAGTGTAAACTATGGGGCATGAGCATCATCACGATGTAGAAACCATGGGCGATCAGCGTTTGCTGATCGCCATTATCATTAACATGCTGTTGACACTGGCCCAGGTGATCGGCGGTATTGTTTCCGGCAGTCTGTCACTCATCGCCGATGCCTTGCACAACTTCAGTGATGCCAGTTCATTATTGATTGCCTGGATCGCACGCAAAATTGGTCGACAACCGCCTGATGCGTTTAAGACTTTTGGTTACAAGCGGGCGGAAGTGATTGCCGCACTGATTAACCTGGTTACTCTTGTATTGATCGGGCTTTATCTCATTTACGAAGCACTATGGCGTTTTTATTCCCCGCAAGAAATTGAAGGCTGGATAGTGATTATTGTGGCAGGCGTTGCGCTGGTCATTGATGTTGCTACGGCGATGTTGACGTACAGCATGTCAAAAAACAGCCTGAATATCCGTGCCGCCTTCTTGCACAATGTGTCAGATGCTCTGGCTTCGGTGGGAGTGATTGTGGCTGGCACCCTCATCCTGCTCTATGGCTGGTATTGGACAGATACCGTGATGACATTAGCGATAGCCGGTTATGTTCTTTATCAGGCAGCCACCATGCTACCCCTGACCATACATATTTTAATGCAAGGCACACCTGAGAATATCACCATTGACGAAGTGATCAGTGTCATGGAAAAAACGACCGGTGTATGCAATGTGCATCATGTGCATGTCTGGCAGATTGATGAACATCAGATTGCGCTGGAAGCGCATGTTGTTATCACTGATTTTGCGCAAACGGAACA
>QIGJ01000273.1 GCA_003229995.1 Gammaproteobacteria bacterium
TGGCTGATGATTTCGGCATCGGCGGGAGTCTCTTTTTGGGTAGCGAGTAAAAACTGTGAAGTGCGCATGGTGTGTCCTGATGGTAATGTGAGGGCGAATTGTAAACGCCGAACGTTTAAAAAGGGAGTCCGAAAGTCCTCTTTTCTTGCCTCGGGTTTCGGTGGTTTTATATTGAACCTAGATCCTGCAAGTGCTCGCACTCACTCAGCACAAGCGCTTGATGCGTAGAGTGGGATGACACTTTTCGGTAATCACCATAAGGATTACGCTCAACGTTGTCATTCACTCTACGGATCAATATCTCGCCTAAAAGCGCCTACTTTTGGTGCACTGCGCAAGCACGATCACTGGCAGGATCTAGGCATGAGTTTTCGGGCGGGCACTAAATATTAACGACGGACTCAATGCGATCCAGCGCTTGGGCTAGATTTTCCATACTGGTGGCAAAGGACAGTCGCAGATACCCCGGTGCTCCAAAGGCTGAACCGGGAATGAGTGCGACACCGGATTCGCTGATGAGGTGTTCGGCGAAGGCTATGTCGTCAGCCAAGCCCAGTGTGGCAATGGCTTTCTGACAGTTGGGGAAACTGTAAAACGCACCTTGCGAAGAGAGGCAGTGGATACCTTTCATGGCGTTGAGTCGGTCCAGCACGTAATCATGACGTTCGCGGAAGGCGGTGACCATGGTTTGAATGCAGGCCTGGTCACCCTCCAGCGCGGCCAGCGCCGCAGCTTGTGAAATAGAGGCAGGATTGGAGGTACTTTGTGATTGGATTTTTTTCATCGCGTTGATGAGCCACTGAGGGCCGCCAGCATAACCGATGCGCCAGCCGGTCATGGAATAGGCTTTGGACACGCCATTGAGTACCACAGAGCGCGCAAATAATTCCGGACAAAGAGTCACGATATTGGCAAAGGGCTCGCCAGTGAGGCTGATGTGCTCGTAGATGTCATCGGTGGCAACGATAATATTTTCATACTGGGCCAGTACCGCACCCAATGCCTTGAGTTCGTCCTGACTGTAGCTCACGCCGGTAGGGTTGGAGGGGCTATTGATGATCACCATGCGGGTTTTGGGCGTGATGGCGGCTGATAATTGCTCTGGTGTGATTTTGAAACCGGCTTCGATGCTCGCCGCAACGATGACCGGTACACCTTCAGCCAGGGTCACCATGTCCGGGTACGATACCCAGTACGGTGCAGGGATGATGACTTCATCACCTGGATTGAGCAGTGCCTGGGTGAGATTAAAAAAACTGTGTTTACCGCCGCAGGACACCAAAATCTGCTCCATGGAATAGGTCAATTGATTGTCGCGCGCGAACTTGCGGACTACGGCGGCTTTTAATGCCGGTGTACCGTCTACTGCCGTGTATTTGGTATCTCCGGCATTGATGGCTGCAATGGCCGCTTGTTTGATGTGCTCCGGGGTATCGAAATCCGGTTCACCAGCAGCGAGGCCGATAATATCTTCCCCTGCCGCTTTGAGCACTTTGGCACGCGCGGTAATCGCCAGTGTCGGCGAAGGTTTGATGTTTTTCACCCGGTGGGACAATTGCTCAGATGACGGCTTGCTCAAACGAAATTCCTCATGTGTTCTCAAGTGTTAATTGTATGTGACAGGTTATTAGCGGCAGCTTATTAGGGTAATATACTCGATTGAACCTAGCACACGAAAGAGTATGACAAAAAGATTTGAACTGGAGTCGGAATTTGAACCCGCCGGTGATCAGCCCACGGCGATTAAATCGCTTATCGAAGGCATCGAGGCAGGTGAAGCGGGGCAGACCCTACTGGGCGTGACCGGCTCTGGGAAGACCTTCACCATCGCCAATGTGATCCAGGCCGTGCAACGCCCGGCGCTGGTCATGGCACCTAATAAAACCCTGGCGGCGCAACTCTACGGCGAAATGAAAGAATTCTTTCCGCGCAATGCGGTGGAGTATTTTGTTTCCTATTACGATTATTACCAGCCTGAAGCCTATGTCCCGTCTTCAGACACCTTTATCGAAAAAGATGCCTCGGTGAACGAACACATCGAACAAATGCGTCTCTCTGCCACCAAGGCGTTATTGGAACGCAAGGACGTGATCATCGTCGCCACGGTATCGGCCATTTACGGCCTGGGCGACCCTGAGTTGTACATGAAAATGCTGCTGCACCTGTCGCGTGGCGAGACCATCGACCAGCGCAATATTCTGCGACGACTGGCCGAGCTGCAATACAAACGCAATGATGTGGAATTACACCGGGGCACTTATCGGGTGCGTGGCGATGTTATCGATATTTTTCCTGCGGATTCTGACCGTGAAGCGGTGCGCGTGGAATTGTTTGGTGATGAAATTGACAATATTGCGTATTTTGATCCGCTTACCGGAGAGGTGCTGCAACGTTTGCCACGGGTCACCATTCACCCCAAAACCCATTACGCCACGCCACGCGCCACGGTACTGCATGCCGTGGAGCAGATCAAACTCGAACTGCCGGATCGCCTCGGTTATTTCTATGAAGAGAACAAACAGGTGGAAGCGCAGCGCCTGGAACAGCGCGTTAAATACGATATCGAAATGATGCTGGAACTGGGATATTGCTCGGGTGTGGAAAACTACTCGCGCTATTTGTCGGGACGCAAGGCAGGTGACCCACCGCCGACGCTCATCGATTATTTACCCAAAGAGGCCTTGCTGATTCTGGACGAGTCCCACGTTACTGTGCCGCAAATAGGTGGCATGTACAAAGGTGATCGCTCGCGCAAAGAAAATCTGGTGCAGTACGGTTTTCGCTTGCCATCTGCACTGGACAACCGGCCACTGCGCTTCGATGAATTTGAGCGCATGATGCCGCAAACCATTTTTGTTTCGGCCACGCCCGCT
>QIGJ01000170.1 GCA_003229995.1 Gammaproteobacteria bacterium
GCGATTGTGCGTGAGTTGATGTTTCGCGGGCAAGTGCTTCTGCGGTTTTGGGTGATTGTGTCAGGCGGTCTGCAATGCATAATTTGGCGAGTACTTGAAGACAGCGGCTGACAGCTTCACCCATTATAAAGGTTTCGAGTGCTTTTTCAGGTGCCAGCGAGGCGAAAGGATTGTTGGTTTCAGACGCGTCATTCATAATTAAGTCCTTTAATTTATAGTGTTTTTCAGCAATTTCTAATAACAATAACCGGGCGGTGTTCGTAGCGAATAAGGTTTGGGTATATCCGTTTTTGTTCATGCTTTTTCAAGCTGTGGCGCGATGATAAGATGTCGTTTATGGGGAATTGCCAGTTTTTTGAGGGGCTTTCCACTGCGATGACCGTCGTGGTTTGCTGCGCGGTGTGTTTTTCTGTACATCGTTTTCGGTTCGCTGAATTCGACAATACCCCATCCTGACCAATGACACTATAACCTATCGCATTGGGAAAATAAAAGCCTTGTTTCATATGAGATTGATCTGAATGGAGAAGAAATTTTTAGGGATCAATAGTGACCTGTTTTTCCACGAATGATACATAAATACCCTATTTTTACAGGAGTAAAATGGGTATGTTTGCGGATAATTCATCTCAGATAGATTATCTGCAAAAGACGGATGGTGAGCCTTTATTTTGCCCTTCCTTACCGATACTGTCCCAGGATTTAAATCGGGACAGTATCAGTAAAAAACAAATATTAGTCGTTATTCTGGATTTCGACTTCCACGTTGTTAAAGGCGACCTGGTAGAAAAATGACCATACTGGCGGTACGTTGGTGTTCATGTCCGGCCCCGGCATATCCGGCATATCGTGGAAAGCGATGTGGAGAACCAAATCATCCGGATATACTTGACCTTCAGCACCACGGCTCGTGTCGAAAATCTCACCAGAAGTCGTGCGTACTGCACCACCGGCATCACGGATTCCTTCGGAGAGCATAGTGTGGCCGATCCACAAAGGTGCTGGACCATCAAAGGGCGGATCCCCAGGTAGCGAGCAAGTTGAATACCGTCGGTACCAGTGGCGCACCAGCACCGGTATTGCCATGCAGATAGACGTTCGTGGCTATTGGGTCATTTTCAGTCACTGTCACTGTATCTTTGGATGGCCCTATGCGTGCTCCGGTGGGATGATTCGGTGGTGAGAACATTGTCTGTTGGTATGTCCAGTCACCATATTCATCTTTCCAACGGGCATTGATACTACCAGTATTGGCAATGGGATCAACTTTGATTTCGATCTTGCCTTCGGTAGTACGGATTGCCTGGCCTGCCCAATCGAAACCATCGACGGGTTCCGCTGGCACACCATTGACGCTGTTTGTGATAGGGCCCATGACCCGTCGAACAAGCATTGGGTTACTGGCTTTGACAGAAATATATGTGTGGTTTGTTTCCTGGTCATCATCATTGTCAGGGTCATCAGCCACGGCGCTGACGGCCCATAGTGCGATGGCGAGTCCACCGACAAAAATACTGGAATATGTTTGATGTCTCATTGTATGTCCTTTTTTTAGTGATAATCATCATGAAAAAATGGCAATTGTAACTATACCCATAGCGGTTGAGATTCAAGCCCTCATGAAATAAATAGGGAGCATATTCAGACCGAAATCCCAAACGTTATGGGTATATGGTTGCTGGCGTATAAATACAGTTAGCCAGTTGTTTTCTGTAAATACCCTGTGTCGAGTTCCTGTTGTGCCGTAAAATATTCTGTGGCGTATCTGTTGCTGAATCAATGAGGCAATCTCCCAGCTTCACCGAGGGCTTTCCTAAAGTTTTTCCGAATAAGTCGAACATTAAGATGAGGTGACTAATGATAGCGGTATTTATTTCAGGCTTTATTAAGCCATGCCCCTATCAGGCAGGTGGAATGTTTATATGCATTCGTAGAGGAGGTGTTGAGATATCGATACTCGTGGCGCTTGGGATTTAGGAATGGAACACAATAACTTATACAATTGGCATCCCTGCTTCAGCCGGTCTTCGCCCGTTCTCCAATCACAAAAGTTCGAAATAGAGCGACTATCCCTGCACTTTTGTTCAATCAAAACGAATGGCTACGCACTAAACTCTGTGTGCTAAACTGGGAGGTTATTTCGTGCATATTTCTTAGACACTATTTAAACTTCACAGACTTGGTTTACAGAGTCCATTTCCATGTATGTGACAAATTCATAGACATCTGCTATTTTTTTCCCGGAGGCGGTCAGGAGTGAATGGGATCTGCCGTATAAATGGTTCATTTTTATGCGGTCTCGTAGATAAGGAACCAGAATGCATTCTCGCTTGGTCAAAAGATATTTTCTATTAGAAAATTTCGGGTAGATTTTTTTTTCAAACAGGATTTTCCCCAAAGGCTCATTTGAATGAATCAGTGTTTCTCTGACATCCAATGGTAGATTTTCCAAATGGATCTCAATGAATGCAGCAATATATGCTGTTCCTTTGTCATCATGCAGTACCACGCAGCGGTTGAGTATATTGTTAGGAGAAATTTCCTGAAACATTTTGGTTATGGAAAGTGTGCATTTTTTTAACCTTGAAATCCTTAGTGTCATGTAGTCATCGTGGTCGAGAATTGTGCTATATACCTCGGGAAGTTGCGATTGAGTAATGTGTTTGGCAAAACTGAGGTCTATACATTGGGTAAGCATTTCTGATCCTTTCGAACTTTTGAAAATTCCAGTTTCAGTATATAGGTGTTTGAAAAAATTAATGTTTTGCTGAGGAGGAGCGTCAAAATAATCTGGACACATAGGGAGGCAGTCGCTCGTCCAAAAAAATATCCGAACGCAGGAATATACGGATATTTCAAATTTGAACAATGATACTGAGTGGATAGCCGGATATTCATATTATATTGATACGCTTCCTAAATAAGTGTCTGCGGTATGCTCGCTATAGAGATGTGATCATTTGTGAGGGACAGATGGCAACAATGTCCCCCGAGAGTCCTTCTTCTCTGAGTTGTTGTGCGGCCGCAATCGCGGCACCGGAAGATGGGCCGACAGGCTCTCCAACTATCTCTAAGACCGACGCTGCCGTATCCCACGATTTTTGCGATGGGACGGAAATGATACCGTCAACATTCTTGGGGTCAAATAATTTTGTTTTAACCGGAGGAGCTAGGCCGGGAATATTGTGTGGTCCCCACGCGCCACCTTGCAAAACAGGGGCTTCCGCAGGTTCCACTGCGTATATTTTTATTCCGGTCTTGCGCAGTGAGCTGGATATTCCCATAACAGAGGCCGCCGTTCCGGCGGGAACGACAACCGCAGAAATAGTGGAGTGTTGTTTTAGGAGTTCGTCTCCTATCTCACGGTAGTGCGGTATAAACGCTGGGTCGCTTAGCTGCTCTACCACTTTGCACGTTTGATCATGTTGAAACTCTTTTATGACAGCGATTACCTCGCTTGGCTTGGCGTTAATAACTTCTGCGCCAAGCCCTTTGATGTATCTCAGTAGATTTTCCGATGTTCCATTCGGGACAACCACCGTTGAGTTACAACCGATTTGTCGGGCTGCCCACGCGACACTTGCACCTGCACTACCTGCGGTAAGAATCGCGAGGTGGGTTTTTGAGGTGATGATTTTGTCACGAAACAAAGAAAATATCTGATTGGGTATGCTTCGGTGTTTTATCGACAACGAAGGATTATTGTACTCAATTTTTAAATAGAGTTCCGGCATAAATGACTGGGATGAAATTAATGGTGTCATGATTTAACCCAAGCCAATGTAGGTGTCGATATTGCTGATTTCGAGCAAGCGTGGAAGTTTGACGCCATTACTCTCGGCCATTTT
>QIGJ01000171.1 GCA_003229995.1 Gammaproteobacteria bacterium
CCTGATGGTAAATTACGAAGAAAATGACGGCGGTGATTTAAATGCGGTCGGTGTTACTTTTTAAGTCTTCCTTGTCAACACCAACAAAAGGGTGGGGTACCTACCGGGTATCCCTCCGTTGTTGTGTGTCGGTTTTCTGCATGAAAAAAGGGGAAATACCTGATGCAAGACCGGGATGTTATTAAGTAGTAATGCATCATTATTTTAACAAAATTTTCGCCGAATTTTTTGAGTGAATCAAGGCGCAGCGAAAGGAGCATAGTGAGCTATGTGACAGGAGCTGCAACGCTGAGTCACTCAAAAAAGGCAAGAAAATGTTAAAATAATGTTGCATGACTACTTATATCAGTGGTTAATGAATTCAGGCCTGAAAGGCATCGATAATCCAGTCAATAGTCTGTTGCCCATTTTCAGTGGTGAGCGCCACCACGTCAAAACGGCAGGCATTTCGTGCCGCTTTGGGATGTTGCTGTAAATAGTGCTCGGCAGTTGCCAGCAATTTTGCCTGTTTGCGCCAGTCAACGCTTTCTGCGCCGCTGCCAAAATGGTCATTACGCCGGTAACGCACTTCCACAAAAATCGTGGTGTGTTTGTCCTGCATGATCAAATCGATTTCGCCGCGCCTGCACAAATAGTTGCGTTCCACCAATACCAGCCCCTGCGCCTGCAAATGTTCGCAGGCGTGAGCTTCAGCTTGTTTGCCTATTACAGCGCGGTTGTTATTTTGGCAGTTTTTACTGGACATCGCAGTGGTTTGGATTTATGGACCTGTTGGCGTGTCTGAATATTCGTTGAGCAACTGCGGTATGCCGCGTTCAAATTTTGCCCATAATAACCGCCGTTGCAGGCGATTGGCTACGTCCAGATACAGATCACCGGTTTCTCCAGGATAAAATGCTGAGCGATTGCGCCGCAGGGTATTGAGTTCGCTGATCACCCGATAAGCGTCCACCCCCAGTGCAAAGAGGCGTGAATAACGTTTGCTGGCGTTGGGCCAGATGGCTTCGATATCAGCCTTGAGGGCATGGGTGGACGGCTCAGTGTGCAGTGTCCACGGCATATCGGCGAATGTGACGCCATCCATATCTCTGTCCATGTCAGCGTTGATGTTACCACTGTAACTGTGCGAGGTGGCATATACCGGTACTTTGGGTGCGTGGTGAAAACGTAATTGCGGACGAATCAGCCGTGCCTGCCGTGAACCGGCAGCCATAAAAATAAAGTCGATATCCTGTCGGCGGCGGGGAATGAATTCCGTTTTTTTGCCCAGTACCCGGCGCAGGGTTTTGTGGCGCTGTTCGCTTTCATTGACATTGAGCAGGCGACGAATCGGTAGCGAGTAGTCACTTTTTTTGGCATCGTAAGTCTGTTTTTCCACCACATGGCCGCCAAACTGTAACCAGCGCTCGCTGAATGCCTTGGCCACCCGTGTTCCCCAGGTGGACGAGGGGGTGATGATTGCCGCACGACTGTAACCATCCAGCCAAGCACGTTCGGCGATTTGCCGAGCCTCCTGTTCTGGCGACAGACTGAGCTGGAACAGATTGTCGGGCAGACCTTTCGCCACGTTTGCACCGTGTTGTCCGCTGTAATTGAGCGCCAGCACCGGCACCGGCAATTGATCATGTGAAGCCAATTGATTGACGGCATCCTTATTGAGCGGGCCCACCACAAATTCGGCACCGTCATCGACGGCCTGCTCATAAATCAGATCAATAAATGACGGGTCGTCACCCGCATCATAAATGGCGATGCTGGGTACTACGCTGGCCGGTGTGTCAAAAGTTGACATACTGAAGCTGTCGGCTGGGTCACCACTATTTTCTAAACCGGGTGAATGCACGATGGTATTGTCAGGTTGCGTGTAATAGGCGGCAAGAAAACCATCGCGCACTGCACTGGCAGCCTTGGCGAAGCGATTATTCAGCGGCAGAATCAGTGCGATTTTTTTCGGCAGAGGCAGCACCCTGGGGCGCGCCAACAGCACCGCCGCGATAATGTCATCATGTGCCGGATGGGCAGGATAACGTTCACGCCAGGTGACCATATCGGCACCGCCCTGCGGGTTGTCCGCCATTTTACTGCCGAGTAGCACCAGCTCCAGCCAGCCACTGAGCCTATCCGGTGGCCCCGCAGTTTGCAGAGCCTGCAAGGCGGCGGGGGAGAGATTTTGCAGAGCGTTGAGAATCGCCTCCTGGTTGGCGAGCACGGCCTCCGGGTCGTCGAGCAGAGGTTCCAGTCGTACCCGCTCACGAGCAGATTCCAGATGATTGCCCAGCTGCGCAGAGGCGGTGGCGCGCAGTTGATGCAAACGCCGTGTGTTTTGCGGGTGGATTTCGTCCATGGTTGTCAACAGGCTTTCCGCCTGATTCAGGGAATTCAGTGCCACGTCCGGCAACTGCCGCGCCAGGGAAATGCTGGCGGCAAGCAGGGCATGACGAATCTGTAAATCTGTTGAGAGTGTGGCTGCGTCAATTTCATCGAGCATATGATGGGCTTGCGGCACGTAATTGCCCAGCAGCAACAACTCGGCGGTGCGCAACGTATAGTGCTCACGCTGTGGCGAGGGGGCATCAGCGGCGAGCCTGGAATAGGCCAGTGCTGCATCCAGGAAACGACCATCGGTCGCCATTTGCTCCGGCACTGCCGTGTCAAGGGGCATGGCATCCGGCTGCTCCTGCTGGACTGGCGGCGTACCGGCGCAAGCCACCAGCAGCAGAGACAGTAAACTGAGCAGGGAGAGTTGGCGCTGACGCCTGAAACTTTGTGTTAGATTCCGCATGAACTGGAAAGTATGTGGATGAGGTGCGGCAGTGTCAATGAACGAGTTAGTGGAAGCGGGTGTTTTATACGTGGTGGCGACCGGCAATCTGGCAGACATCAGTCAGCGTGCGCTGGCGGTGTTGGCCGGGGTAGATTTGATTGCTGCGGAAGATACCCGGCACAGCGGACGCCTGTTGCAACAATATCAAATCACCAGCAAAACCCTGGCTCTGCACGATCACAACGAGCGTGACCGGGCACCGGAGGTGGTGGCACGTCTGGCGCAAGGCAAAAGCGTAGCGCTGATTTCGGATGCAGGCACCCCACTGATCAGCGATCCTGGGTTTCATCTGGTTCGCCTAGCCCGTGAGTCGGGCATCAAAGTTGTGCCTGTGCCAGGGGCCAGTGCGATGATTGCTGCCCTGTCGGCTGCTGGGTTGCCATCAGACCGTTTTGTCTTTGAGGGTTTTTTGCCATCAAAAAGCACTGCGCGAAAAAAACGCCTGGAAGCGATGGGTGCAGAAACCCGCACGCTGATTTTTTACGAAGCCCCGCACCGGTTGCTGGACACACTCGCCGACATGGTGGCTATATTGGGTGCAGATCGTCATGTGGTATTGGCGCGGGAGCTTACCAAAACCTTTGAAACCATCAAGGGTGATGCCGTGGCGGCGTTACGTGAATGGGTCAGTGACGACCCGGATCAGCAAAAAGGAGAAATGGTGTTGTTGGTCGCCGGTGTCAGTGCCGCAAGGGATGATGCACCGGATGGCGAGGCGCAACGCATTCTCAAAATACTGCTCGATGAACTGCCACTGAGTCAGGCCAGTGCGCTGGCTGCAAAAATTACCGGAGGTAAAAAAAAGCCGTTGTACCAGTTGGG
>QIGJ01000232.1 GCA_003229995.1 Gammaproteobacteria bacterium
CTATTTCGAGCTTTTGTGATTGAGGAACGGGCGAAGACGGGCTGAAGCCGGGATGCTAAACAGGGAAGTTATTTCGTGCACGTTCCTAAGTAAGTTTCAGCGAGAGCGAAAAATATGCGAATGGACAAACTGACCAGCAAGTTCCAAATGGCATTGGCGGATGCGCAAAGCCTGGCGGTGGGGAGGGACCATCAATTTATTGAGCCTGCTCATTTGATGCTGGCGGTACTGGATCAACAGGGCAGTACGGTGCGTCACTTGCTGAATAATGCAGGCGTTAATGTGAATCAGTTGCGCATTTTATTGGGTGAGACACTGGAAAAAATGCCCAGCGTGGAAGGCAGCGATGGTGATGTCCACATTTCCAATGATCTAGGGCGTCTGCTTAACGTGACCGACAAACTCGCGCAGGATCGCAAGGATGCTTACATTTCCAGTGAACTGTTTGCGCTTGCCGCTGTGCAAAGCAAAGGGCAACTTAGTGATCTCCTGCGTAAAGCCGGTGCGGCCAAAGGCTCGTTGGAGCAGGCCATCGAGCAGATGCGCGGTGGCGAAAGTATTGATGACCCCAACGCAGAAGAGAGTCGTCAGGCGCTGGATAAATTTACCTTGGACCTGACCGAGCGTGCGGAACAGGGCAAGCTGGACCCAGTGATTGGGCGTGATGATGAGATTCGCCGCACGATTCAGGTATTGCAGCGTCGTACCAAAAACAATCCAGTGCTTATTGGTGAACCAGGTGTGGGTAAAACGGCCATCGCCGAAGGTCTGGCGCAACGTATTATCAATGGTGAAGTACCGGAAGGCATGAAAGGGAAACGCTTGTTGTCATTAGACATGGGTGCGCTGATTGCGGGCGCGAAATTCCGTGGTGAGTTTGAAGAGCGACTCAAGGCCGTGTTAAGTGATCTGGCTAAACAGGAAGGTCAAATCATTTTATTTATCGACGAGCTGCATACCATGGTGGGCGCAGGTAAGGCTGAAGGTGCCATGGATGCGGGTAACATGCTAAAGCCAGCTTTGGCGCGTGGTGAGTTACATTGCGTGGGCGCGACCACGTTGGATGAGTATCGTCAGTACATTGAAAAAGACGCTGCGCTGGAGCGCCGTTTCCAAAAGGTGCTGGTGGATGAGCCTTCGGTGGAAGATACCATTGCTATTTTGCGTGGACTGAAAGAAAAGTACGAAGTGCATCACGGTGTGGATATTACTGATCCAGCCATTGTGGCTGCAGCGACATTATCGCACCGTTACATTATGGATCGGCAGTTACCGGACAAGGCTATTGATTTGATTGACGAGGCTGCGTCGCGCATTCGTATGGAAATTGACTCTAAACCGGAAAATATGGATCGCATGGAGCGGCGTTTGATTCAACTCAAAATTGAACGCGAAGCGCTGAAAAAAGAATCAGACGAGGCCTCCAAACGTCGGCTGGCAGATCTGGAATCTGAAATCAAGCGGCTGGAACTTGAGTACGCTGACCTGGAAGAAGTGTGGAAATCTGAAAAGGCCGCGTTGCAGGGTACGCAACACATCAAAGAAGCACTGGATCGCGCCCGGCAGGAATTGGAAACAGCCCGTCGTGCTGGTGATCTCGCGCGCATGTCGGAAGTGCAGTATGGAAAAATTCCTGACCTGGAGAAAGAACTCGACATGGCAGCGCAAGCAGAAATGATGGATATGAAGCTGCTGCGCAACAAGGTGGCGGAAGAGGAAATTGCAGAAGTGGTTTCCAAGTGGACGGGTATTCCGGTTAACAAAATGCTGGAGGGTGAGCGCGAAAAATTGCTGCAAATGGAAGATATATTGCGTGAGCATGTGGTGGGACAGGATGAGGCGGTGAAAGCGGTGGCGAATGCCATTCGGCGTTCACGCGCAGGATTGTCAGATCCGAACCGACCCAATGGGTCGTTTCTGTTTCTTGGACCGACAGGGGTAGGCAAAACGGAACTGACTAAAAGCTTGGCAGCCTTTTTGTTTGATACCGAAGAAGCCATGGTGCGCATCGATATGTCCGAGTTTATGGAAAAGCACTCAGTAGCACGGCTCATTGGTGCGCCTCCGGGTTATGTGGGTTACGAAGAGGGTGGTTATCTCACCGAAGCCGTGCGGCGCAAGCCTTATTCGGTGATTCTGTTGGATGAGGTGGAAAAGGCGCACCCGGATGTATTCAATATTTTGCTACAGGTGCTGGATGACGGTCGGTTGACCGATGGCCATGGCCGTACGGTGGATTTCCGCAATACGGTGATTGTGATGACCTCGAACCTGGGTTCTGAAGTGATCCAGCAAATGGCAGGCGAAGCCAATTATGATGCGATGAAAGTCGCAGTGATGGATATCGTCGGTGGTCATTTTCGGCCGGAATTCATTAACCGGGTAGATGAGATTGTGGTCTTTCACCCATTGGGTCGTGAGCAGATTCGTGCCATCACTCGTATTCAGATTGATTATCTGAAGGGGCGGTTGCGAGACCGTGATATGGAGCTGGAGTTGACAGAGGCAGCGCTGGATCAACTGGGTGAAGCGGGCTTTGACCCTGTTTATGGGGCGCGGCCGCTAAAACGGGCGATTCAGCAGGGTATTGAAAATCGTCTGGCACAGGAAATTCTCTCGGCGCATTTTCAGTCGGGTGATATTATTTTGGTCGATAAAGTGGATGGCGAGCTGGTTTTTACTAAGAAAGGCGATGTGAATGCCAGTGCGGCTTGATGAAGTTAGGAACGGGCACGTAATAACTTCCCACTCTAGCATCTCGGCTTCAGCCCGTCTTCGTCCGTTCCTCAATCACAAAAGCTCGAAATAGAACGACTATTCCTGCACTTTTGTTCGGCAACTGCTCCTGCG
>QIGJ01000156.1 GCA_003229995.1 Gammaproteobacteria bacterium
CTGACTGCACGCCCTATTGATGCCATGGCGGCGTTAAAATGTCTTGCAATAGAACGACTATTCCGCGTCATTTTGCCTGACCATGAAATAAATATGACGCACATTCAGACCTAAATCCCAAACGCTACGGGTATATCAACTCCAAAAACACTGTCGCTGATCCTGTAATGAAACCATCCCTTCAGGATCACTCCGGGTGGGTCGTTATAGTTGTGGTAAGGCTGCTGCTTCCTGCTCGCAGTGGTTCGCAATAAAACGAGGTATGGCGGGTGGATTTAGCAAAACGATTACTCTGTGGGGTATTGTTGTTTGGTATGGGAGGGGTCTCTATGGCTCTGGCTGTGCCGCCGGAGCACGTTGTCCCCATGGTGGAAAAGCGTGCCAAGACCTTTTATATACAGGGTTTGATTGCCGGGATTGGTATGGTCGATTTCCTGGTTGACACTGGCTCCAGTTACAACACGATTGATGAGCACAGTCTGGCGCTATTGCAGGAGCAGGGCCGGGCCAGTTTTGTTAAAGATCTTATAGGTGTGCTCGCCAATGGTCAGCGTGAACGGGTTGCGGTGTATCGTCTTGATGTCATTCGCCTGGGTGATGATTGCGAGTTGCATGATGTGGAGGCTGCGGTGTTTCCAGGTCGTACACGGCATATTTTGGGGCTTAGCGGATTGCGCAAGGCCGGTAATTTCACTTTCTCTTTTGAACCACCACAATTGATTCTTTCCAGTTGCCTGCCAGTGACGACACAAATTGCGGATGATCAATTGGCAGCGGCACAAAATTAAGGAATGGGCGCGCAATAACTTCCTGGTTTAGCGCCCGGATTTAGTTTGTATTGGTTCGTTCTGATTGACGACTGCATGGATGCAGGAGGTAGAGCAACGCAGGAGCAGTTGCCGAGCAAAAATGCAGGAATAGTTGTTCTATTTCGAGCTTTTGTGATTGAAGAACAGGCTGAAGTCGGGATGCTAAACAGGGAAATTATTGCGTGCCCGTTCCTAACCATTAATTCCATTTAGGTAAACCACCGCCTCTGGCGGTGTGACTCAAATAGGCTCTGTCGTTCCGGCGCGCAAGAGCGGAAAAAGGTCTCTTTCATAAACTGGCAAGTTGAGAAGGAGACCAAGATGCAAGAGCATATTCATATATTGCTAATGATGCCGCCCAAATTTAGCGTGTCGAATACGGTTGTTTTTTTGAAGGGTAAGTCAGCGATTAGGATATTTCGAGATTATCTGGATGATTTCAGTTCTGTCCTGTCGCTCACTGCCTGCTTTGTGGAGTTTTTTTGCGTACTCCAGTGCTGTCATTCCTTTGTACCCAGTAAGGCGTAAATCGGCTCCATACTCGAGTAAAAATTTAACACGCCGCACATCGTTATGTACCACCGCAGCTTGTAGCGGTGTCATTTTTTTATCATTAGGAGAGGCTGCCGTATAATGATTAACTCCGTTCACATCCAAACCTTTGGCAAGAAACAGTTTTGCCAGTTCATATTCAGCAGCGTCCTCTTCGATATTAAGAATAACGTCAAGTCCTCCGCCTTCGCTTAATTCTTTAATGCCTTGTTCATTGGTTCGATAATTCACCAGATAGTATTTGCAGAAACTGCTCGGGATTCGTGTACTTCCTTGATTTGTACTGCATAACATCAAATGCACCATTTCCATTTGTGTTATGGCATAAAACATCAGTCCGACTATGGTCAGAAAAACTCCAGTGATGCCGCCAAAGACTATTTTTTTTTTCATAGCTCATCCCCACCGGATCACAATGCCGTGCGTGGGCACCTCATAGGCCAGAAACGCCCCCGGGTTCTCGTCCAATTCATTTTTGGCTATAAAATCTCGCAAGCGAGTTATAAAGTTTACCCCCAAAAAATCCAGCACAAAATCATAAACTTGGGCATTTTGTATATCGTTGACTGTGGCATGTTTAAACCAGTTTTGGCTGGCCTTTTTCCCAAAGATTTTTATTATTTTTAGAGCACTTTTTACCGGGTTTTTAACACTTTCAAATAGCCCTTTAACATAACCCACTGCATACAAGGCATCGATGGCTTCCACTAACAATGCCTGCGCAAACTCTCGCAAACGGTCACTCATGGGCAGTGAGTTAATGTCTTTATGATGGGTCTCTGTAAATATAAATTTCAATACAATGCGGGTTTCTTCTTCATTAAAGAGCAGATCTTCGAGGTCGAATTTGCGCAGCTCTTTGTAAGTGCTCATGGTTTTTTCCTTGTCTTTTATTCTGTTGTGATGAGTATAAAGCAGTCGGTGTCAGGTAATACTTGAAACTGAGGTGCTTATGCACTGGCATGGGAAATCAGCGTTGGAAAATCCGTGGCCATACATAGTTTTACTATAAGCCGTATGGCTATTTTATCGTATTGTTGGGTTTTCTCGGGCTTGCCGTCTATTTAATTTACAAGGGGATTGCCTTAGCTAAATCATAACCCGTGCGTTGCAGGCTGCCGGTTTTATTCGTTGCGTCATGATCTTTATAGGTGATTTCACATCGGGAGAAGCTCAATGATATATTTTCTTGAGGTTCTTCATCACCGGTCGCCACAATACGGTAACGGCTTATCAGGCAGTCGTATAGTGTGTATTCCATGAATGTTTCGACCTTGTCGCTACCAGTGCGAACAAAGTTAAGGGTAGCCTTTTTGCCGGATGAACCTGAAACAGACGTTTTGAACAGCGCGGCCACGGCGTTATCGGCTGTTTTGGTCAGAGCGACGGTGGACAGAGTGGGTTTGCCAACTTCACGGTTCGCCATTTTTCCTGCTTCCATAGTGATGGAACGTTTTACGCCAAATTTCACAGAATTTATTTCCA
>QIGJ01000345.1 GCA_003229995.1 Gammaproteobacteria bacterium
GGTATATTCCGCGCACGAGGAACCATTAAATTCTGTATTTCAAAGCAAAAGACCCAAGTATTACAGTTTTCACACATATTGCCGAAAAAATTAATCTCTTTGGATTCAATTCCCCGCAGCTTGCTGCGTAAGTTTTTTGTTCAAACGCGTAAGCGAAGGCGTTGGATAAAGATGATAGCAATATTGATGACGTATTTTTCGTAATACGAATGGTTAATGTGATGTTCAACAGTGACAATTAATGCCGTGTTGATAAAAACACGTAAACGCCATGAATAATATTTTCTCACGCCTGACGACTCGCGTATCACTGGCGATCATTGTGATGGTGCTGCTGGGTATGTTGGTGATTGTTTGTCATTGGGCCTTTGTGATAGCGCCTGCACTAAAGGCGGCCGAACAAACCAAGGCTGAATTGCTGATAACACCGTATACACAGTTGTTGGAAGCTGCTGTAGATGGTGATGATGATGTTCAGTTAGGAGAAATTTTAAACCAGCTTGTTTCATTGGAAGATTCGACCTGGCACGAACCTATCGTGTTGAGCCTGAAAATTTCTCTGTTGGATGGTCGGGTGATCGAGCGCCGTAACGAAGTAAAACATAAAGCGATTCCTTTTCGTGCAGAAATGCCCATTTTTTCACCGCACACAGGAGCATTGTTGGGCGATGTAAAGCTGGAATATAACGATACGTTTTACAATCGTTTGATTAGTGAAGTGTGGTGGGAAATGGGCGGCTCCATAGGACTGGCTTTCTTGTTGCTACTGAGTATTCAATATTGGGTGCGTCGTCTACTCAAACCTCTGACTGATTTATCAAATCGTTTGGTACATATGGATTTGGATTCGCACGTCAGCCTCCCTCCCGCAGGTCGTTCGGTGAGCACCGAAATTCGTCAGGTATGGCACGCAACTGAACAACTGTTTACACGATTGCGCCAGCGCGATGAAGCGCTGAAAGAAGGTCACATAGCTGCCCAGATGGCGTTGCAGGCCAAGCTGGAGGCTGAGATAGCCAGCCAGGAAAAAAGCCAGTTCCTGGCAAACATGAACCACGAATTGCGCACACCATTGAATGCCATTATTGGTTACAGCGAAATGTTGTATGACGATATCGATGAATCCAGCAGCGTAGAAATGGCGGATGATCTGGTACGGATTGTCAGCTCCGGGAGGCATCTGCTTTCACTGATCAATGATGTGCTGGACTTATCAAAAATTGATGCAGACGAAATGCAATTGTATTTGAGGGATGTCAGTTTACCACAGTTAGTGAAAGCAGTGATGACCAGCGTTGAACCGTTCATTGTTTCAAATGGAAATTCCATCATGGTCGATTGTGATGAAAGGATTGGCAGTATCCACATTGATGAGGACAGACTGAAACAGGTGCTGGTTAATATTCTGGGCAATGCGGCAAAATTTACCCACAACGGTGAAGTGAGCTTATTCGTTGATCGTGTGGTTGATAAAGCGGGTGAGTGGATAGCGTTCCGTGTGGTTGATACCGGAATCGGTATTAGCGACGAGCAACAGAAACAATTATTCAAGGCCTTTACCCAAGTCGATGAGTCTGCGACGCGTCAATATGGTGGCACCGGCCTAGGATTGATCATCAGTCGTAACATGTGTCAGTTGATGGGGGGAGACATTACGGTAATAAGCCAGTTGGAAAGCGGATCGGAGTTTCTGATAAGAATCCCGGTTGATGTAATGAATGGAGGAGAAGGAAGTCGCGTTACTAATATACCAAGCTGGCAGTCGGTGTTAGTCCCGAAATATGCAATAAATAGTAAATATACAGAAAATATTACTGAACAGTATGAAATATCGCCTACTATTCTAGTGATTGATGATGATCCATCAGTTGGCGATTTATTGCAACGGACGTTGCGGGAGGAAGATTTTCACATAGAAGTAGCCAGCTGTGGGTGTGAAGGCTTGGAAAAAGCCGTTGAGCGGGTGCCGGGTTTAATTATTCTTGATGTGGTCATGTCGGACATGAGCGGCTGGCTTGTGCTGTCACAATTGAAAAAAAATCCAGCATTACTGCATGTGCCAGTGATTATGCATAGCATGACCGATGAGCGTGCAATGGCAGTAACGCTGGGTGCAGCGGGTTATATCAACAAGCCGGCGGATAAAAATGAATTGATGGATGTTATCAACAGCCATCTTTGTCGTGTTGTGATTTCAACAGTATTGGTGATTGGTGGGGATGTTGATGCTCGGCGGCTGGCCCGAATGGTGTTCGAAAATGAAGGCTGGAATATTGTGGAGGGTGCTGATGGTGAGGTGGGTTTGATGCGTGTGGCTGAAAAAATACCGTCGGTCATTGTTTTGGATACCGATCTTCCTACAATGAATGCCACGGCATTTGTGCAGGAATTGGAAGAAAATAAACAATGGCAATCCATTCCGGTATTGGTCTTGGCCGAACATTCAATCAGTGATGAGGAGCGCGAAAAATTGCTGACACATGTGGACATGGTGATTGAAAAAGGGGCTTACAGCCTGGACACCTTGCTGCGTCGTCTACGTGAGCTGATTGGTTCTTCGTGATCAAAAACAGCAACAAGTTAAAATGGATAAACCATTATGTTGAAACATTGTTGCAATAAAAGGGTGGGATTGTCATGAATGCGGCCGAACAAAAAAGCAATGAAACGGGAGAGGCATACTCTATTCTGGTGGTTGATGATAATGAAATGAATCGTGATTTGCTGCTACGACGTCTGGGAAATGCTGAGTTTCAGTTGTCATCTGCTATGGATGGTGAAGAGGCATTGGCAAAGTTGCGCGCACATTCTTTTGATTTGGT
>QIGJ01000277.1 GCA_003229995.1 Gammaproteobacteria bacterium
AAGTGGTAATAAATTAAGTGACAATATAATGAAACGTTCCCAACGGCTTGAGCCCGTGGTCAAGGTTGCTGAAAATCGCGAACAACAGGCAGCCCGGTCACTGGAGGATTCACAGTCGGCATTAAACCAGGCACAGCAGCGCCTGGACGAGCTGAAAAATTATCGTGAAGAATATATTCAGCGTTTTCATGCCAGTGGCGCAACGGGCATGAGTGCCGTGCAAATGGGTGATTACCGGCTGTTTTTGAGCAATCTTTCACGCGCTATTGAACAGCAGGTCGGGTTCGTGCAACAGGCCACCGCCGTGGTGGAACAACAGCGCCAGCAGTGGTTTGCCCGCCGTGGCAAAGTAAAAATGCTGGGTAATGTGGTTTCCCGCTTTCAAACTGACGAGCAACGTGTTGTTGATCGAAAAGAACAACTGGAACAGGACGAACGCGCCCAGCGCACGCTCAAACCATTATCCCGCTCATAATTTTCCTTTGGCACAATTTGTGCTGAATGTCTTAGTTGATAAAGTGTTTAGTGGATAAAATCTTCAGTGGATAATTTGATGAACAGTTCAGTGAATAGAATAAAAAAACCGACAGGACAGCAACAGAAAAATCAATGGCTGAATTAGCGTTATTAGCGAATTCCACCAATGCCGCACTGCTGAACGGGAGTGTGGCAGCACCTGTTGTCGCCGATAATACGATGGCAGGGGGGTTTGCCAGTGTCCTGGGCAAGCGTCTGATGCAAAGCGAAAGTGCTGTAACAAAAGAATCGCCACCGAAAATGGATGAGGTGCGTAGCATGCCGGTCACTGAAACCGGTGAAGCCCAACCCGTCAATGGCCAATCATTGCCGCCTGCTGTACCGCAAAACACAGCGCATAAACCGGAAGCATCGGAAACCGGAAACCCGGTACGGGATGCTTCATTGTTATCTGCTATTGCGCAAGGTGCTACTGTGGTTAATGGACAAACCGTCAACATGTCGCTTGCCAGTACAATAAACCCAGTTCGTGATTCTGTGCGGGCAGGTCATGAAGGTGTGCGGCAGTCGCAACTTGCCATAACGCGATCAGAGACCGAAAATGGTCTGCGGTCTACCGCCGTGAATGCGATGCTGAACGCGCAGGCCACGACACTCAGCCAACAAAATGCTTCATCCACATTAACAAATGTGCGACAGGATGCGCAGCAGGTGGGTGCAACGCCGATTCTTCCTTCCATGTTGGGTAAACCCATTTCCACGACAGCGCAGCAGGCTTTGCTACGTGCCAGTTTGAATGCAGGCAAAGCGCACTATCTGCGGGCAGACATGATACCGGTCACTGGTTCGAGCGCAGTCAATACACAGTACAACAGTGGTTTGTCCAGCACACTCAACGGTGTTAACAACTCGACCGGCAGTACAATGCGTGTGGATATATTTGCTGCGGCAATGGGGGTAGCAACACAAGCGGGCGCAAACACTGAACTTCGTCCGCCGATAACTTCCTCAAATGCGACGGCATCGGTTTCGTTGATTGCCACAGGTGGCCTGCCGGACGACACAAATAATTTGTTGACAGGTATGCCACGTTTACCTAGTGCAACGGTGAACGGAGCTTTGCCTACTCTGGCGGTATCTACCCCTGTGGGGCAACCCGCCTGGGCCAGTGAGTTAGGGCAGAGAGTGACTTGGTTGGCCAACAGTGAATTGCGTGAAGCGCAGCTACAATTAAATCCACGCAGCTTGGGTGCCGTGGATGTGCGGATTGTGTATGGCCCTGATCAACAGTTAAGCGTCAGTTTCAGTGCCGCGAACCCGGTTGCGCGTGATGCATTGGATGCTTCTCTCCCCCGGCTGCGTGAAATGTTTGAACAACAGGGTCTGCATCTTGCTGATGCCAACATTTCAGATGAATCACCTGCAGAACGGGACCAACGGAACGGTATGAATAATGAGTCGTTAACAGAGGATGAGGTATTAATGGATGCTGTCAGTTCTCATTCATCACTCTCTCGTTGGTTAAGTGAAGGTATACTGGATGCTTATGCATAGTATTTTGTACAGTATTTTTCGGTGAGGTTTTTGGGTTGCAGAATTAATTCAATATCACGTATGTGTAAATAATTTTATTTTTTTGATATAAAAGCCTCATTGTATGACCTGCCTTCATCTATTGTTCTTTGTTGGTAACTACTCAGCTTAGGAATGGGCACGTTATTACGTGCTCATTCCTTACCTTTGATTTCCCCGATTACTACGTCAAAAGTGCTTATTTACACTTGTAAACGCTGCACTTTTTCCTTATTTTTGAAAAAATCAAAGGCAACCTGAGTCGTTACCTTTAACTTTAAATATTTCCGGATAAGAAAATTTATTGTGCCACACAGTTTTCAGCACGGTTTGTTTTCTGTTAAGCTACAATAGCTGGTGGGTTGGCTGAATGGTTAATTTAAACGATGCTGCTCGATATTGTTTATTGGCAGGGAAGATTGCTTTCAGGTAATAAGCTGAAATAGCAAGGAGATAAAAAATGGGATTTAATGCAGTTTTATCTGATGGTGGCCGCGAGTTGACCATGTCTATTGATGGTCGGTTTGATTTTAATATGCACTCGGATTTTCGCAGTGCCTATCGCGAATTGCCAGCCACCACACATTTTATCATTGACCTTGGAAAGACAACGTTCATGGACAGTTCCGCCATGGGTATGTTGTTGTTGTTACGCGAACATGCCGGTGAAAAAGCCGCGAATATTTGTTTGAAAAACTGCAATACAGAAATCAGAAAAATTCTCGCAATTTCAAACCTGGATAAAATGTTTGTGGTCGAATAACAAAGTT
>QIGJ01000320.1 GCA_003229995.1 Gammaproteobacteria bacterium
ATGCTATTCCCCGACGCGATGGCCGGGTGCTGGTGGGCAGCACTATGGAAGACGTCGGCTTCGATAAAACAGTCACGGAAGAGGCTCGCAATAGTCTGGCCCAGGTGGCCTATGAAATGGTGCCTGCCCTGAGCAATGTTCCCATGGAACGCCATTGGGCCGGTTTGCGCCCAGGATCTCCCACCGGCGTACCTTTCATCAGTGCTCATCCCAAAATCGACGGGCTATTCATTAATGCAGGGCATTTTCGTAATGGCGTGGTGATGGCTCCGGCCTCGGCGCAACTGCTGGCCGATATCGTGCAAAACCGGCCCACTATGGTGGAAGCCAGCCCTTTTGCGCTGGATAATTGCTCTACAGCAGCTTAGAAATGGGCATTAGTCACATTGCATATGTGTACCCCCTGGCGATATACTCACCGACATGCTGGTAATTGCTGAAAAAGCCGAGACAGAAAAAGTCAAAACACAGGATCAACAGTTGCTGAATGTCGGTGAACTGCTGACACAGTACTGCATCGCGCCAACCCAACAACGCCGCCAAATTGCACAAATTCTATTTGCCCAACCACAACATCTTTCGGCAGATCAGGTGCTGGAGCGCGTCAATCAAAATGGCACAGTGGCCTCTAAAGCCACTGTGTACAACACACTTGGGCTATTCGCCCAGAAAGGCTTAGTCCGTGAAGTGATTGTTGATCCCAGCAAGGTATTTTATGATTCCAACATCTCGCCTCATCACCATTTTTACAACGTCGACACGGGTCTGTTGCAGGATATCGAGCATCAGGAATTGAACTTGCAGGATCCGCCCACATTGCCTGTAGGCGTAGAACTGGACAGTATCGATATTATTGTGCGGGTACGCACGGCGGAATAACGAATCACGGTTGTTTCCACCCTGTACCTCTAGTTATATACTCTCGCACATTGTTCTACCCTCTCTAGCATCTTTTCCAGGATGCAATATCAGAAATACGCCGGTGTAGCTCAGTTGGTAGAGCAGCGCATTCGTAATGCGAAGGTCGGGGGTTCAACTCCTCTCACCGGCACCATTCTCCTTAGACACCGTGTTATTACGGCGCGCTACTATAAGTAACGCGATAGAAAAAAGTGGCACCGCTGACGGGGTCGGTAAGATAATAACGTGCTTCGATACCCTGATCCATAATATCTGCGGGAAGCGTATAGATAAGCCCCATCTTCAGCCCGCCGGACAATACGTTGTTATTTAGAAAAAGTGGGTCCGTGGTACTGAACAAAATGGTGTCACCGTTGCGCAACTCGTATTGCAGCAGAGGGAAATCTCGATTCGACAGGTTGTACAGGAAAAACCCGAAACGACCGCCACTGAGCACCGTCGTGCCAGAGACCTGGGCATCGGCAAAGGCGGCACTGGCAATCACCTCAGCAATGGTTACTGAGGCGTACAACACCGTACCGTTACTGATTGACGTTCCGGCTTCTGTGGCCTGAATCTGTAATATGCCGTCTTCTGTCGTGGTAAAACTGGTGCTGGCAATGCCACCCATGGTAATCAGGTTTTGTGTGCTTAGCACGATGTCATTTTGACTGATTTGCAGTTCGATGGAGGTGCCATCCGCGACAGTAGCCGCAGGGTTAGCGGCCAAAACCCGAACGGCAAGGGTACTGGCATCACTACCATCATTGAGAAGCACGTTGGGGGTCGCAAACACAACCAGCGAAATCGGTCGCTGCGGCGTGTCATTGATCATCAGCTCAAGCGTGGGATTGAAAACACCGTAACTGGCGGTAATCGTTACGGTACCGCTGACACCGATGCCTGCTTCAACAAGACCGCGATCTGCTAATGTGTTACTGACAAAAGCCAACGCTGGATCATCAGAACTCCAGATCACCTGGTCCGTGAGATCCTGATTACTGCCATCAGAGAAAGTCCCGCTGGCAATGAGCTGTTGCTGTTCAGCGCTGTCCAGGTTGTTACTTATGACAGTAATGCTCAAGTCGGTCAGGGTGGCTGTACTCACAGTAACGGTGACACTGTCTTGCATCCCGTCAAGACTGACCGTCACCTCGACACTGCCGTCCACCAAGGCAACCAACCGACCTTGCTGACCCACCCCGTTTTGTGCAAGTAACCGGGTGTCGTCGGCACTGCTCCAAATAACCTGCGTAGTAACGTCATTCTGGCTGCCATCGGAATAAGTCGCCGTGGCCTGAAGCTGTGTTTGTGTGCCAACTGCTAGAGCAGGTGTGTCAGGGTTGATTTGCAGACTACTCAACGTCGCATTGGTCACGCTGAGCGTGGCGCTACCGGAGACTCCGCTCAGGCTGGCACTAATACGGGCACTACCAAAGACAAGGGCATCCAGGGTGCCATTGTTGACTGCGGCAACACCCGTATCATCGGATTCCCAAGTCACTTGTGCGCTGATGGATTGTACCGAGCCATCCGAAAAACTGCCTTCAGCACTCAGATTCCGGCTCGTGCCTGCGGGCAAACTTAATATCGATGGCATAATATTAATGGACACTAACTGAGCAGTGGTGGTGGTCAGTGAGGCATTGCCGACCACGCCGTCCAGCATGGCAGTAATGTCGGTGGTACCCGTATTCAACGTCGTTGCCCGACCTTGGCTGCCCGAGGCGTTACTGATGCTGGCAATGGCCGTATCAACAGCCACCCAGCTGACTTGCGTACTCACATCCTGAATCGTGCCATCGGAATACCGCCCGATGGCCTGAAAACTTGCCTGGATGCCCAAAGCAAGGCGTACACTCGGTGGGGAAATATCAATGCTGTTCAACGTCGCAGCGCTGACACTGAGCCCTAA
>QIGJ01000108.1 GCA_003229995.1 Gammaproteobacteria bacterium
ACTGAGATGGCGATTCATAATCCGGCCCATCATGCGGTCCCAACAAATATGTCTTGGACCATTTTTCCACCGGCAGGAATTCTTCCTTTTTCGTACCTGACTCTGGCCACGGTAAGTGGTGATTCCGATCTTTCGGCTGAAGCCAGCTACCGGTTTGATGAACAACCAATTCACCCGAGCCGATGAGCTGAATAACATAATCTTTACCGCTTTCCGGGGTATAATTTTCGCCTTTCAGCGTAGAAGAATACTTTTCCTCATCAGAAAAACAGTCACTCTCGTAAAGAACGGAATACCAGTTCGGACAACATCCCCCACCAGTTCGGACAACATCCCTGATACCGAAAAAAAGTGTATTCATTGAGAAACTGCGCAAGCGCATCTGCATCGGGAAAGGTTTTTACTGGAAATGAAACAGACCCTGTCAGAGGTCGGGTAATACTGTATACGTAACCCTCCTTGTCGTAACCTCCAACCCTTTCCAGTTTCCACCGGAGATGACCTTTGTCGCGCTTATCGTCAAAAAACCCCACCAAGCCTTTCCTTTTGATTCATATTTTAACACAGTAACCAACAAATCGGGATGTGCAAGCTTTTGGGATTGCGAATCTGGCATCGCCCTCAGCCACATAGGCAAAAAATCATCCCGCCCTGCCCTTGTCACTCATCGAGCATTTATCCAATAGCTGCCGTACACAACGCCAGCAAACTACCCGGAGCCAAACCCAGCAACAAAATGCCCAAGCCATTGGCAGACAACACCACTTTCATATCCATACTGGTTTCAATGGGGTTCGTGTCTTCTGCCTTGTCAAAGTACATGAGCTTAATGATACGCAGATAATAAAAGGCACCGATGATTGAAAATATTACCGCGACCACGGCCAGCCATGTCAACCCGGCACCGATGACGGCTTGCAGTACGGCAAATTTTGCGTAAAAACCCAATGCCGGTGGGACACCCGCCATGGAAAACATCAGAATCATCATAATAAGGGCAAACCACGGGCTGCGATCATTCAGGCCTTTGAAGTCATCCAGTTTGTCGGCCTCAAAACCGGCACGACTTAACAGAATAATAACGCCAAAGCCGCCCATACCCATTAATGCATAGACGATAACGTAGAACATGGAAGCCGAATAACCGGCCTGGGTGCCTGCCAGTATACCTAACAACAAAAAGCCAACATGGGAGATGGTCGAGTAGGCCAGCATACGTTTGATATTTGTCTGGGCGATGGCAATCACATTACCGACGAGCATGGACAATACCGCCATGATAATCAGGATATCCTGCCATTGTGCGTGCAGGTCACCCAGTCCTTCCACCAGCAGGCGCATGATCATGGCAAAGGCGGCAATTTTGGGTGCAGTGCTGATAAACAGGGTAACGGCGGTGGGTGCGCCGTGATAAACGTCGGGCATCCACATATGAAACGGCACTGCACCAAGTTTGAAAGCCATGCCGACAATCACCAACACCAGTCCAAGTCCCAGCACCATCTGTTTTGAATCTTCCAGTCCGGCAATGGCCGTGTGTACACCGCCAATGTCCAGTGTACCGGTAATGCCGTAGATTAATGACATACCGTATAACAACATGCCGGATGCCAGCGCACCCAGAACAAAGTACTTCATTGCCGCTTCGGTGGCGCTCGAGGAATCCCGGTGGAATGCTACCATGGCATATAACGACAATGACAACAGTTCAAGACCCAGGTAGATGGTCAGCATGTTGTGTGCGGATATCAGTACCATCATGCCCAGTACAGCAAACAGTCCGAGGACAAAATATTCACCCTTGAAAATGTTTCGGGCCAACAGGTAGTCTCGGGAATAAATAAAAGCAACCGCAGTCACCAGATAGACAAAAACTTTTAAAACGTCGCCCATGGTGTCACTGACAAATGAGCCGTCAAAGGTGTAGACCGGTTCCGGTGTGTGCAGGGTCACGGTAAGCGTGGCAGTCACACCCAGTGTTATCAGTGACAGCAGATAGGTCAATACACGGTTTTTATCGCTGATAAACAAGTCTGCAAGCAAAATAATGCAGGCCATGGTCAGCAGGAAAATCTCCGGCAAAGCGGGCATTAAATCAGGCATTTGAAAATTATTTGGCATGGTGGTTTTGATAACTTAAGGTAATTTCGACAGGGTAATTTGCTGTACAAGATGGTCAACAGTGGCGTGCATAACATCCAGTAACGGTGCAGGCCAGAGACCCAGCACCAGGACGGCCAGCGCCAGTGTGCCGAGGATGAAAAATTCTCGGTTGTTCAGGTCTTTGAGCGCAGCGACTTTTTCGTTGGCAATTTCACCAAAGAGCACTCGCTTGACCATCCACAGTGTGTAGGCAGCACCGAATATCAGTGTAGTGGCGGCCAGGAATGCAATCCAGAAATTGGCCTTGAAGGCACTCAGAATAACCAGGAATTCACCGACGAAACCGGATGTGCCCGGCAGGCCTGCGTTAGCCATGGCGAAGAACACCATGAACCCGGCAAAAACGGGCATGGTGTTGGCCACACCGCCATAATCGCTGATTAAACGACTGTGCATGCGGTCATACATCACACCGATACACAGGAACATGGCACCTGAAATAAAGCCGTGCGAGATCATTTGTACGAGAGCACCTTCGATGCCCATTGCGGCACCCTGCACACTGCCGGTGTTTTCGGCGATCATGTAGACGATAAAGAAACCCAGGGTGACAAAACCCATGTGCGAAATCGATGAATAGGCAATGAGCTTTTTCATGTCTTTTTGCACCAGTGCGACAAAGGCAATATAAACAATGGCAATGAGTGACAGGGTGATCATCAGCCAGTCCAGGTTTTGCGCAGCATCTGGGGTAATGGGCATGCTGAAACGGACAAAACCGTAGGTCCCCATTTTCAGCATAATCGCGGCAAGGATGACCGAGCCACCAGTGGGTGCTTCAACGTGGGCATCCGGTAACCATGTGTGTACTGGCCACATGGGAACCTTGACCGCAAAAGCCAGCAGGAAGGCGAG
>QIGJ01000200.1 GCA_003229995.1 Gammaproteobacteria bacterium
CAATGGATCAGAAAAAATATTAAGGAATGGAAATTAAATAACTTATACAAGTGGCGCTCTGATTTGGTCCGTATTTGTTCGTTCTGATTGAGCAAAAGTGCAGGAATAGTCGTTCTATTTCGAGCTTTTGTGATTGAAGAACGGGCGAAGACGGGCTGAAACAGGGATGCCAATGGTATAAGTTATTTAATTTCCATTCCTAATATTAGGTAATACCAATGTTGTTGGGGGACAACAAGTTCACCGATTGCCTGTAACAAGCAAAAAACGCGGCTTAAATTAATAATGCTGGTATTAATGCGCATTTATTGAAGGGTGCAGATTGCAAGAATCGACACCCACTGGCGCAAAGTGCAACGCAGAGTGCTGCCTGTCATTCCCATGTGTTCTGAAAACCAACCTGGATCCTGCTTATTGTAGTTTGGCATGTTGCTTGCCTATCGTACAGGTAAGGTGTGAATTAAGGGCTAAATCATTTCTTAGTCGTGCTGATAAATGGTGTTAAATATCCGATAACTTTTTTAAAAGTAGCACATTCCTTAGTACTTAATTCACATCAAAAACCAAAATTAATTAGAGAGTGTACAAGATGGCAAATTATCTGGTTACCGGTGGTTGTGGTTTTATTGGTTCACACTTGGCGGAAAGCCTGCTGAAGGATGGGCATCAGGTACGCATCCTCGATGATTTTTCTACTGGCAAGATGGATAATGTTTCACTTCAATGTGAAGTTATTACAGGAGATATTATTGACAGTGAAATGGTTCGCCTGTGCATGCGTGATATAGACGGGTGTTTTCACCTAGCGGCAATTGCCTCAGTACAACAATCCAATGAAAAATGGGTTCGTACTCACCAGGTAAACCTGACCGGAACGATTAACGTACTTGATGCCGCCAAAGAAAAAAAAACACCCGTGGTGTATGCTTCATCCGAAGCGGTTTATGGTGATAACGCCGACATTCCCTTGAAGGAAAACTCAGTGGTAAGCCCTCTGGTAGCTTATGGGGCCGATAAGCTTGGCTCAGAATTGCATGCGCGAGTTGCGTCATTGGTTCATGGTGTACCCACCACAGGTATGCGGTTCTTTAATGTTTATGGGCCACGTCAAAACCCGACTTCATCTTACTCGGGTGTTATTTCGATTTTTGTGGATCGGGTCATGAATAATCAGGCGTTGACTATTTTTGGTGATGGAGAGCAGACCCGTGACTTTATTTATGTGGAAGATGTCGTGCGGTTTTTACGTGCCTCCATGACAAATATAAACCGCACTTCTGTCGTATTTAATGTCTGTACCGGTGAGACTGTTACGATCAATCAACTTGCAAAAATAGTAATGTTAATAACTGCATTACAAGTGCCAGTTACATACCAGTCAACACGCAAAGGTGATATACGTGTATCAGTCGGTGATCCTGGCTATGCACAACAGGCTTTAGGTGTAACGGCTAAGTATCCATTGGCACAAGGATTACAGATATTTATTGATTACTGTTCAAAATCCAACGTTTTCAATAATATGAAATACCAGAGATCAGGTTGACTCCCAGCCTTGTTTTTTACGATATATTGTTGAAGGACTCACTTCGAGCAGAGCGGCAGCTTTGGGGATATTACCATCACAGATTTTAATCGCCCGCTCAATCACATCACGTTCAACGCTGGCTAATGGTTTTATCGGTGTGTGTTTGTGATTATCTGTGGTTTCCATTTGTTGTGATGGTTGTGCTAGATGAGAAATTTTCAGTTTGTTTGATGAGGTGTTGAGTGGTGCTGGAAGATGGGCCAGAGTGACGGATTTTTCATCATGTAGTACGACAATGTTACGGATGACATTCTGTAGTTGGCGCACATTTCCTGGCCAATTGTAACGACGAAAAATAACCTCGACCTCAGGAGTAAATGTTGTGAACCCCTTACCTTCTTCCTGAGCATAGGTAATAAGAAAGTGCTGGGCAATTTCCATGATGTCATCACCGCGTTCGCGTAAAGGTGGCAAGTGAAGTGGAACGACATGTAATCGGTAGTAAAGGTCTTCTCTAAAGCGTCCGGCAGCGATATCTTCCAGTGGATTTCGGTTGGTGGCACAAATAAAACGCACATCAACATTTTCCAACTTACTGCTGCCAACTTTTTGAAAGCTACCGGTCTGGATGAAGCGCAATAATTTGGTTTGCAGGTCCAGATCCATTTCGCCAATTTCATCCAGAAACAAAGTACCGCCATCGGCAAGCAAAGCGGCACCCTTACGTTCGGCGGAGGCACCAGTAAAGGCACCTTTAGTGTGTCCAAAAATCTCGCTCTCCATCAGATTATGGGGAATGGCGGCACAATTCAACGCGATAAAAGATTGTTCTGCACGCGTGCCCTGTGCGTGGATTGCTTCGGCACAAACCTCTTTGCCGGTACCACTTTCACCAGTAATGAATACGGTGGCTTTGCTGGGTGCGGCAGCATCGATAATACGGTAGACCGCCTGCATGGGTAGACTACAACCGATAAAACCGTGGTAGCGTTGACGATCAAATATGTTTTGGTAATTATCGATTAAATGTTGCAGGCGGGATCGTTCCAACAGATTTCTGACCGTTGTTTGCAGTCTACTTGCAGTGACAGGTTTTTCCAGAAAATCCTCTGCACCGATACGCATGACATCCACGGCGACATCCACTGAGCTGTGGCTGGTGATGACAATGACGGCTGTAGGAAATTTTTCCTGTTTTATCCAGCGCAGGATTTCCTGTCCCTCCATATCAGGTAATTTAAGATCGAGCAGGATTAAATCAGGCGGATTTGTGGCAGCAATGATCGTCTTGGCATCCTCTCCTGTAGCCACATGAACCAGATGAATCATTTCATTTTTCAGATATTGTTGGAAGAGTATCGCCTGAGGCTTTGCATCCTCTACTAAAAGTACACTGGGTTTATCGCTCATGTTTTTTCTTCTTTATGGGTTATGTCAAATTTTTTATTGGCACGCTCGGCCAGCTGACGAAAGGATTCATTGGCAATGGAGGGTAACGATGCCGCTTCCAACAGTGCTTGTTGATAAGCACCTTCTTGGCAAAGATGCTCGATTTTTCGCGCTAGAGCGCACAGTTTTGCATTGCTGTGGGCCGCAGCGCTACTACCCAGTGTATGGCTTTCAAATTCCAGAACGACAATGTCCTTTTTTAGTATGGCATTCTGGATTTGTTCTACCCGCTTGCGGGCATCTTCGATATAAAACATCAGCAGTCCAGGAACAATCTCGGGGGCAGTGTCGTGCGTTAGTTGTTGTAGCACATTTTCATCGACAAACGAGTCCATATGATTATCTGTGGTATTGATTGGGGATGTGTTGGCTTGTGGACTCGCTGAGTCCGGCTGAGGTTTTTGATCGATGGTGTTGCCGATACAGTGTAACATAGCGGCGCGGTCTATGGGTTTACTCAGATAGTCATTCATACCTGCCGCAAGAAAGCGCTCTTTATCACCTGATAGTGCATGAGCGGTAAGGGCAATAATGGGCAGTTTGCTTATTTCTCCGGGAAGTTGGCGAATTTCCCGAGTTGCGGTTATGCCATCCATTTCCGGCATGGAAATATCCATCAGTACGATGTCATAAGGTAGATGCCGTACGGCCTCAATGGCTTCCTGACCGTTAGCAACGATATCTACCTGCAAGTTAGAGGATTCCAGAATATTTTTGATCACCATCTGATTGGCGGGATTATCTTCCGCTAACAGGATGCGTGTATTGGCTGCGGGTAATTGCTGTGGTTCCATTATTGCCTGTTTGTTGCCACATTCCTGTTCTGTTGCCAATTCAAGCACCACATCAAAGAAGAAGAAGCTGCCTTTTCCGGCCTCACTGATCATGTTAATACTGCCCTGCATAAGTGAGACCAGTCGTTTGCAGATGGCAAGTCCCAGCCCCGTTCCTTCATGGGTTCTGGTGTGTCCCTGATCGGCCATAGTGAATTCCTCGAACAAGGTAGCCTGGTGTTCCTGTGGGATACCGATGCCCGTGTCTTGCACGGTGCAGTGGAGGGTGAACGTTGTATCACTGATGGCGGTAGCAGAGGCGTTGATGTTGATTCGACCATCGCGGGTAAATTTGGTCGCATTATTACCCAGATTGAGCAGAATTTGGCGTAGACGGTCCGGGTCACCTTTGGCATAACGTGGCAAGTTTGATTCCAAGTTCAGTTCAAGGACGAGACCTTTACGTTCAGCTTGTAGCCTGAGCAGTTCGATACTGTTAGTCAGTAAGCAATGAAGGTCAAAATAAGTGTGCTCCAATTGCAGTTTGTCAGCCTCCATTTTGGAAAAGTCGAGAATGTCATTGATAATCGTCATCAACAGTTCGCCAGATTCACGACCGGTGTGTACCAAATGCCGTTGCTGGTCATTCAGAGTGCTTTCCTTGAGCAGGCCAAGAATGCCCAATACCGCATTCATAGGGGTACGAATTTCATGACTCATGGTGGCCAGAAAGAGGGACTTGGCCTGGCTAGCTGCCTCGGCCTCCTCCGTCGCTTTTTGTAATGCGCATTCATTCTTTTTACGTTCGGTAATGTCACGCAGAACGCCTACAAAGCCTTGTTCTTTTTCCAGTTTCATTGGCGCGATATTGAGTTCCAGTGGCAACAGAGTTCCAGTGGCAACAAAGAACCGTCTTTACGTCGTCCTTGTAGTTCATGATCCTGATTGAAAATACGAGGTGCATGCAGTTGAGAAATCATGACATAACCGTCGTGTTTTTTTTGTTCCTTTTCAGGCAAAAGCATGGATATATTATTCCCCAAGGCTTCTGTAGCCGGGTAACCGAAAATTTTCTCGGCAGCAGGATTGAACGTTTGAATGATGCCTTTTTTATTAATAGTGATGAT
>QIGJ01000263.1 GCA_003229995.1 Gammaproteobacteria bacterium
GAGATGGGTATTTGTGGGTGTACGCCATACAGACTTCGCTGAAAACATCTTCACCCAAAAGCTGTTTCAAGATTTCGTAATCACTTTCCAGCGCTTCTTCCAAC
Source organism: Gammaproteobacteria bacterium (assembly GCA_003229995.1). Lineage (GTDB taxonomy): Bacteria > Pseudomonadota > Gammaproteobacteria > SZUA-152 > SZUA-152 > SZUA-152. Next base: position 105 of record QIGJ01000263.1, read on the forward strand.
CGGGAAAAATAAGCATTACCATAAATCGCCAAACGTACATCACTAGAAACAGCTTCGGTACTGTTAATGTATTGACCGAATTCTTCATCACCATTGACCACATTGCGTTTGAAGGCATTTTGTAATGCTTTCAGCTCAGGCATTATGATACCTCCCGCTTTTTTGAAGCGCCATTTTCCGGTCCATCATAACCCAGCACATCATTGGCAATTTTGCGTCGTAACTCACCCAGTTCCGCCATGAGTTCTTCAAAGGGGGGGAAACGGTCATCACGTTCGATCATCGCCGACACTGAACCAAAATATTTCAGTGCCTCGGCATATAGTTCCCACACCGGTTTCACCACAGGATGATCATGTGTATCGATAACATAGTCATCATAGTCACTGTGCCCGGCAAGGTGGAACTGCCACACACGGTCGGTGGGTATACCTCTGATATAATCCAGCGGATCAAAACCATGATTGCGTGCACTGACATAAACGTTATTGATGTCGAACAGCATGAGACAATCGGCACGTTGCATAATTTCAGTATGAAACTCCCACTCGGTCATTTCCGACTGCACATAGCTTACATAGCTGGAGGCATTTTCCAGGAGAATTTGTCGGCCCAGATAATCCTGCACCTGCTGCACGCGCGCGACAACATGATCAATCGCCTCCTGATTAAATGGCAGAGGCATCAGGTCATGCAGGTTGTGTCCACCCTGCCCGGTCCAGCACATGTGATCCGACACCCACTGTGGCTCAACACGATCAATCAATTGCTTCAGTCGTTTCAGGTACGCCTGATCCAGAGGATCGGTACCACCAATGGACAACGACACACCGTGCATCACCACAGGATAGTTTTCACGCACCCGGTCAAGAAAATGCAGCGGCTTGCCACCGTCCACCATGTAGTTTTCCGAGATAATCTCGAACCAGTCAACCGCAGGCCGGGTTTCTACAATCGTTTCGTAATATTCCGGCCGCAAACCCAGACCACAGCCCAGAAAAGGTTTATTGGTTTTCATTTCAGTTTGCACAAAATCACTTTGACAAGTATCTGTCTGCATCGTAAATACCGCACATAAAAAAGGCCGGTGTCACAAGGAGAAACCACCTCCCTGCCACACCGGCCTTTTCAGGCAAAAGCGAAAATCAATCGCCGACTTTACCACCAACGGCGTCACAGGCTTCTTTGCTCATGCTGACAAAACCCTTGCCTTTGCAAGAGGTTTTGCCCTTACAGGCATTGTCGGCCGACTTGCAATCGTTATTGCCTTTACATTTGTTGACACCATAACAATGCACATTCGCATCATGACCACTGCCAGCTTGCACAGTCGCCATCGGTGCAAAGGCAAACAGGCTGGCAGCTGCGATGGCCAGGGTGGCATTTGTGGTTTTTATTGCTTTCATTGCTTCTTTCTCCATTAAGTTAAATAAAACAGCTTGATTAAAACATCACAGTTTTCAGTAAAAAACAAACTACGTACTGTATCAAAACAGGAAATTATCCCGTATCTATCACAACAGTGTGCAATATCTTTACCTTGTGATTAATGAGTACATCGTCTGACGATGCACTGGTGCAAACCCCGACACACGATCCTGCCAATTGTCACTGAGCCGATAACAAAACACAAGGACACCTCTTAAATAATTCATGAACGTGCATCCTGAACCCAAAATCCGTCACTTCTGTGTTGTGAAATGTGCCAAACGAACAAATACGGACTCAATCAGACGACCCCATGGATGGGGGAGGTAGAGCAACGCAGGAGCCGTTGCCGAACAAAAGTGCAGGAATAGTCGTTCTATTTCGAGTTTTTGTGATTGAAAAACGGGCGAAGACGGGATGCTAAACAGGAAAATTATTGCGAGCCCATTCCTTATTGTGTTTCATTCCTAAAATTCCAATTCCCCCGCACCCTGCTCCCGTAATTCACCCGCCAGCATCACGGCTTTTCGCCACTCCGGGTCTTGCAGCAGGGACTCTCTGTCAACATTGCACTGCTCGTTCAAACGGGCCATACGCACATGGACAACAGGATCATCGTACACATTCAGATTATCCAGTAACCGTGCCGACTCTGCGGGATGATTGCACACCAGCAACATATCGCAACCTGCTGCTAATGCTGCCTGTCCACGTTCGACAATATCGCCCATTACATGTGCTCCCCGCATGGTGAGATCGTCACTGAAGATCACTCCCTGAAAACCCAGACGCTCACGCAACACACCCTTTAACCAATGCGACGAAAAACAGGCAGGCTTATCATCCACCGCCGCATAAATCACATGTGCGGGCATGATGCCACCCAGCCCCCCGCGCACCAGCTGGGCAAAAGGTTTCACATCTTCCGCGTAAATATCCTCGAAACTGCGTTCGTCTACCGGCATGTCAATATGAGAATCCGCCACCACCGCGCCATGACCCGGAAAATGTTTGCCGGTGGCCACCATGCCCGCACGACGCATGCCCAGCATCCAGGAAATAGCCAACTCACCCACAACCTCGGGACTGCGGTGAAAGGCACGATCAGCAATTACCGTACTCACCCCAAAGTCCAGATCCAGCACTGGCGAAAAACTAAAATCGATACCAACCGCGCGCAGCTCCGCCGCCATCAACCAGCCGCAAGTTTCCGCCAGATATTTGGCACGTTCTTTATTATTATTGAAAATTTCACCAAATACCCGGGCAGCAGGCAACTCGGTAAAGCCGTGACGAAAGCGTTGCACACGCCCGCCTTCGTGATCCACGGCCACCAGCAGATGCGGATCGCGCAAATGGTGAATGTCCGCCACCAGTTGTTGTAATTGCTCGGGCGACTCATAATTGCGAGTGAACAGAATGACCCCGCCCACCAATGGATGCAACAACATCCCGTGTTCTTCCTCGCTGATTTCCAAACCAGCAAGATCCAGTAGAATAGGGCCGATGTTGTTGATTTTGGAAAACCCGGATTAATTGTTTTTTGTCATGTGGGCTCCACCGACTTGCAGACAGCATTCATGCTAAGGAATGGGCACGCAATAATTTCCCTGTTTAGCATCCCGACTTCAGCCCGTCTTCGCCCGTTCTTCAATCACAAAAGCTCGAAAT
>QIGJ01000233.1 GCA_003229995.1 Gammaproteobacteria bacterium
CAGGCGCTGACCATCACTGTCACCGTTGTGGGCGGTATTCTCGGTTTTTTGCGCTATAACACGCATCCGGCACGCGTTTTTATGGGGGACTCCGGGAGCCAGTTCATTGGCTTCACCCTGGCATTTCTCGCCATATTGCTTATCCAGAAAGTTGATGTTTCGCTGAGTCCGGCGGTGGTTCTGCTGCTGCTGGGTTTGCCGATAGCCGATATCCTGGTCGTTCTCTTCAAGCGCGCCGTACACGGTATGAATATCTTCCGTGCCAGCCGTAACCACATTCATCACCGGTTACTTGACCTGGGCTTCGTGCACCGGGAATCCGTCATTATTATCTATTCGTTACAGATGATTTTTGTCACGACCGGCATACTGATGCGCAATGAAGATAACGCGATCATCATTGCAACGTATCTTGGTTATAGCCTGCTGGTGTTTGCGGTCATAAATCTGGCTGAGCGGGCTGGCTGGAAACTGCAACGCGCCGAGCAGCAGGACCAGAGCAAGATTCTGGCGCATGAAGTCATGAAGAACATCCTGGTCATTGCGCCACGCCGCTTTCTTGCGATCAGCATCCCGCTGTTCATGGTTTCAGCGAGCCTGTTGGCGGTCAAGGTGCCCGATGATTTTGCCAAGATGTCGCTACTGGTGTCTGCGCTTATAGTGGTCGATTTATTCGCCGTGCGTGGGCACCCGACGATCATGCGCCGCGCACTGATTTATGTGGTTGCTGCCCAGGTAGGGTATCTCTGGGTTAACTACCAGCCCCCGTGGATTCCATACGCTGAAGTGCTTGAAACCTCATTATTCCTGCTGATGGCAATTGCCTTTGCAGTGGCGGTGAAGTTCTCACCCCGCCGGCGCAAGGTTGAGTTTGATCTTACTGCCACAGACTACCTGGTGGCATTCAGTGTACTGGCTGTACTGATTACCTCGAGGGGTGACTTGTGGGGGAGTGGCAGCGTCGCGTTTGTGGTCCAGATGGTCATTATATTTTATGCCTGTGAATTGCTGATCACTGAAAAACGTGGTGGCTGGAGCTGGCTGAGTGTCTGGTCGATGGTTGCCGGTCTTGTGCTGGCCGTGAGAGGATTGCTTCTTGGGTAGAGGCTGCAAGAGGAATATTCACTGATGTGTCGGGCTAGAGACATCAATGGCTAGATTGACAAGTGATTTCCTGATCATCGGTGGCGGTATCATTGGCATAAACCTTGCCCTCGAAGCCAGGCGCCGCTTCCCGGATGCACGGGTGATGCTTATTGATAAAGAATCGGGTTTTGGCGAACACGCCAGCGGTCGCAACAGCGGTGTGCTGCATGCCGGTTTTTATTATACGGCGAACAGCCTGAAAGCACGCCTGACCAAAGAAGGCAACCAGCGACTGACAGAATTCTGTGTCGAACGTGATTTAGGCATCAACCGGTGTGGCAAGCTTGTGGTTGCAAAAGAGGCGAGTGAATTGCCGGTGCTTGATGAGTTACTGGACCGGGCGCAGCATAACGGTGTTGATCTGCAAAAAATAACCGAAGCAGAAGCAAAGGAGATTGAACCTCGTGTGCGAACATACCGCCACGCCTTGTTTTCGCCCAGCACTGCCAGCGTGGACCCCGGTGAAGTGATGAGGGCCTTCGTATCGAATGCGAAACAGGTGGGGGTCAATCTTCTTGGCAACACCCAATACCAGGGTACCCGGGACGGTGTGGTCAAAACGTCGCAGGGCAGCATAAGTTCAGGGTATGTGATCAATGCTGCGGGATTGTACGCGGACAAGATTGCCAGGGATTTCGGGTTTTCGGAACACTACCAGATCCTCCCGTTCAAGGGGCTGTACCTGTATGCCGATGACAAATCAAAACCCTTAAGAACGAATGTTTACCCCGTTCCTGATCTGCGTAATCCCTTTCTTGGTGTGCACCATACAGTGACACTCGACGGGCATACCAAGATAGGCCCGACCGCGATACCCTGTTTCTGGAGAGAACACTATCGTGGGCTGGAAAATTTCAATTTCAGTGAATTTGTTGAAGTCATCGGGCGGGAAACAGAACTTTTTATCCGCAATGATTTCGGGTTCAGAAAACTTGCCCTGGATGAAATGCGGAAAATGTTCCGCTCACGGATTGTCTCGCTTGCTACCGACCTGGTCAGCGATATTCAGTTAGCACACTACACCCGCTGGGGTGCGCCCGGCATACGCGCTCAACTGCTGGATACCCGTACCCGGAAACTCGAAATGGATTTCAAAATGGAAGGCGATCAGCGGTCATTCCATATACTTAATGCTGTCTCACCGGCGTTCACCTGTGCCATGTCTTTCAGTGAGTACGCTTTTGAATGTATTGGTGAGTTGATCGAATAGACGAGTGATATCCCGGTGTCGGGACTGTACGGAATGTTATCCTAAATAATACAGAATGAAGTCTGAAAGGAGAGCCTGCATGGCTACTAAAGAAAGAACGTGTCGGTTTTGTGGGGGTCCGCTGGATGTTTCCGTTGCAGACCTTGGTATGTCACCTGTCTCCAACGATAATATAAAACCCGATAAGCTCAACGCGATGGAGCCATTCTATCCGTTGCATGCCTATGTTTGTAAACAATGCTGGCTGGTACAGCTTGAGCAGTTTCAGGCTGCAGATGAAATATTCAGTGATGAGTATGCCTACTTTTCCTCCTTTTCAAAAAGCTGGCTCGAACATGCACGCCAGTATTCACTGATGGCGACCGAACGCTTTGCGATCAGCCAGGCGTCACAGGTTGTCGAGATTGCAAGTAATGA
>QIGJ01000298.1 GCA_003229995.1 Gammaproteobacteria bacterium
GACAAAGCAGCTTTGTATGCACATACTCCGCTGCCCTGCAAAGGCGTCAACGAAAGTGCCGGTGGTTACTGCCTGCTGGGTTATCTGGTTTATGGAAAAGATTCACAAAAAGTCCAGGTAGGCGAGCTGGTCGGCATCCGCGACAATATTGCTTCGAGCAGCACACAACTCAGCATTGGCATTATCCGCCGCATAAAAAACTGGAAAAACGGGCTTGAACTTGGCATCCAGAAACTGGCACCCTGTGCCGACGCCATCGCGCTTTCTGTCGTCGTCAAAGATGACACTGCGGAGAAATATCAGCGTAGCTTGGTATTACCCCGATTGTCCAGCATTGACCAACCTGCCACACTGATCACACATGCTTGGCACCAAACCGATGACCGACTGATTGCCAACGTCCATGGATGCCGAACACTCATCAAACTCACTAAACAACTGGAATCTACAGGTGTATTCTCCCAGTTTGAATTTACCGTACTTAAAAATGTTCAGAAAAAAATAAAACCATCCATTAATATTAAGGCAGATGACGAATTCGACACTGTATGGACACTGATTTAACAACTTTTTTCTCGAAAAACAACCTGATTCAAAACACCTCGGGTTAATTCTGCCGCGCCGATAACACGAATAATTTTAGGAGCCACTTTTGGATACTGGAAATGTCATCCGCCCTCTCATTTTGGAAAAATCTGCCAACGAAGCAGAAGCGCTGGTCAGTGCATTAAGAAATGCGGGTTACGCCATTCGTCACAAATACATCGAAGATACCGAAGACCTGCAAGAGGCACTGGAGAGCCAAACCTGGGATCTGTTGCTTGCGGCCCAACAAGAAGTAACCACCTTCCCGGCCGTTCAAGCACTTGCCATCATTAAAAAAAGTGGTAATGACATTCCCAGCATCGTTTTTGGCCAAAACCCTGACAATGCTACCACCATTGAACTGCTAAAGGCCGGGGCTGCCAATGTGGTTTCCGACGAAACACAAGAACATCTCTTCCTAGTCATAGAAAGAGAAATAAACAACCTCCGTGAACGCCGCGAGCATCGTCGCTGCAAAAGCCTCTATCACGAAAGTGAAAAACGTAACCGTGTGTTGATTGACAGCTCACGCGACCCCATTGCCTACATCCATGAAGGCATGCACATCTACGCTAACCAAAGCTATCAGGATATTTTTGGGTATGAGGATATTGAAGACCTGAGAAGCATTCCCATCATGGACCTTATCATCCCGGATGAACAACAGGGCTTCAAAGACGTATTACGCGGCATCAATAACGACCAACCGCCAGAAGGTGCGCTCGAATATCAAGCCGTACGTGAAGATGATGAAATATTTGCCGCCACCATGGAGTTTTCACGCGCCAGCATTGATGGCGAAGCCTGCACCCAGGTAATGATACACCGTAAAAGCAACAACAAAGCGCTCGAAAAAGAGATTGAACAACTTCGTCAGCAGGATTTGCTGACCGGACTGTACAACAACCAGTATTTCATGGAAAAAGTACAGGATGTTATCAACCGCGCCAATAAAAACGAAGAGAAATTTGCATTACTGTATATCGAGCCGGACAATTTCCGGAACATCAAAGACACACTTGGCATCGCCGAAAGTGATCTAGTGTTATCTGACATTGCCCAATACATTCAGGGAATCCTCCCTGAAGACAACATTCACATCGCCCGGTATGCCGGCACCATTTTTTCCGTCATCCTTTCCGGTCAACAACAAAAACAAGCTAAAAAACTGGCTGGAAAACTGTGTAAAGGACTGGCTGGAAAAATATTTGAAATGGAAGAAAAAACCGTCACCACCACGTTCAGCATTGGCATTTCAACCATCACCGAAACCACTACCGATGCCAAAAAAGCGGTATTTCAAACAGAAGTGGCTTGCAATGCCGCCAAGGAAAAAGGCGGCAACCAAGTGCATATATTTTCCGAAGAAGATGCCCTGGCCAGCCTGGAAGCCGACAAACGCATCATTACACTGCTGGAACTTGCCCTCAAAAACAATCGCTTCGTATTGAACTATCAGCCCATCGTCAGCCTGCACGCTGAGCCGGGTGAACGTTACGAAGTTTTGTTACGTTTACAAGACCAGGACAACACCATCATCATGCCCAGTGACTTTCTTGCGGCCGCCGAACAGGCAGGGCTTATGAAGGAAATTGATAAGTGGGTGATCAAAAATGCCGCCAAAGCCGTTTTGGACAAGCGCAAAATCGGCAAAGAAATTCAGTTCTTTATCAAAATATCGACCGACTCTTTACGCGATCCAGGTCTACTGGTGTGGATCAGCAAATTATTGCAAGCTGCTCGTTTACACGGTGACAGCTTGGTGTTTGAAATCAGCGAACAGGCTGTCCTGGAAAACATCAAAGCCGCCAAAAACTTCTCCGATGGACTCACGCAACTGCATTGCAATATGGCACTCGACCACGCAGGGAAAGAATCAGATGACCTTGCCTATCTGAAATACCTGAAACTGAAATACATGAAAATTGATGGTGGCCATATCAACAATGTGGCCAGTGAAGAAAGCCAACGTATCATTCAGCAAGTTGCCGAGGCCGGCCGCGCCCACAATATATTAACCATTGCCGAGCATGTGCAAGACCCCGCCTGTCTGGCCGTATTATGGCAGCATGGCGTCAACTTTATTCAGGGCTTCTATTTACAACAACCGGAAACATCGCTGGATTACGATTTTTCCAGCAGCGAATAAACCACAAACTCCCGCTGAATTTTCAGCATTTCGGAAATAATTTCTGTTTGTTGCTGATCCAGTTCAGTCCTTACCAGGGTGCCCGATGACAAGCGGTGACTGTGGTGTAACATCAAACGTCGGCCAACGCTCTCATCACCCTCAAGCACAATGGCGGGCAAAGCCATGTCATTTTGCGTTAAAAATTCATTTTGCACGGCAGTAGCAACGGCGGTTTTTGATAAAATACGAATAGTCACTTCAATTTCTTTACGGATACTGCGACGCAAGCGCACCACATAGCCCAGCATCGGTCTGGCCAGCTCTTCACGCGAATAGGCGAATGCCACTACCTGGCCAATAAACAAAGCGGTAGTAAATTCACTTTCTCGTGTTTTAATGTGAACCCCACCCTCACTTTTATCAACCACAAACCACTGACCAAACTCGTTATCCTGCAAATCGGCAGCAATTAATGCTGAACGTCCAGCCAATGCATCACGTAAATCATCGTCAATTGCCAGATCAGGAGTCTCATCTTTTTTTTCTGTGGTCATATCCACCAGCAATTTGTAAACTGACATAAAGCCGTTGTACACATACAATATTTTCTGGCCAAGAATATATTCTCTTTCCTCCTTGCGCTGTTTCAATTGCAAGCCATCACACATCGCGTCTATGGTCAACAAATTGGTCAAATCATCCTGATCGGCAACCGTATTGTATTTATTTTTTGCCTCTTTTGCTTTCACGCTCTCAATGAAATCCTGTGACTCAAACCGCACCAGCAATCGCTGATGTTCTTCCATCAATATTGCATCCAGCGGTGCAATATCAACGATGACGGCTCTCAGTTTATATTCCGATGAAAGCGCCTCGCCCGTACAAAATTCACCTCGGGCCTTTAACCATGCAATCTGCTTTTTCCGCTGCGCTTCATCCTGGCGTTTAAAATATGGCGGACAATCCTGCCCATAATAAATCAATAACTTCCCGCGCCCCAGTTTTTTCCCATGATCTGGAATAATGGTAATCGAATCGATGACATTCGCAATTTGTGCATCCACCACATGTAACTTTTGGCATAACAAGGCATTGACATTAAACAAACCATTAAACTGAATAGAAAGGTAAGCCAGATTTAATGATGTCATCATCGGCACCCGACGCGTGCCTTCATTGACAGAACTATCCAACGACACTTGCAAACAATTTAGCGACAACCGTTGTTCATCAATGTCTTCGCATTGAGAAAGGGCAAAAAATATCTGGTTACAATCCTGCCAACTCTTTTCCGATAACTTTTGATAACGCATGGCACGCAAACGTTGCTCCATGCGCAGCAATTCCAAAATGCGCACGGCATGATGACGCACCCGAGGGCGCACTCGGGCATAGCGGGCATCGGGTAAGGAAAAATCTTCATTCAGCTGACGCTTATAACCCATGGCCAATTGGCTGCATACATTAATTGCTGCCATCAACCCTTCGCGTCGATCATGTGATTCCGGTAATGCTTCGGATTTATAGTGCTCAGAATAGATTTTTCGTATGGCTGGACAGGCATACTGTAAAGCATGTTCAACCCAGGCCATACGTTTGCTATTACGCATTTTTTCTGTATTGACACGTTGCAAATAACCATCAATTTCACGCAGCAATTCCGTTGGATGCTGGTTCAAATCTTTCCAGCTATCGGGGGGTGGCTGTCGCTTTTCCTGTGTATGCCGATGGTTCACCAGCATCGTCAACACATCCAACTTTAACGGAATAACCCTTGGCGCAACCACCTCGCCCTTTGTACCCACATAAGGCAAGCGATCCCACCATTGCAGCCAATCGATTATCATCGCTATTTCTCAATCACCCCAATCTCAGTATTTGCTGAACCACTGGCAGAAATATTATCCACCCGCTGAAAACCACGCGGTAACTTGGAACCACGACGACCACGCTCACCCTCGTAGTGTTCGATATCCCTGGGTTTAAGCGTCAAATGACGTTTACCAGAATAAATGGTCAAACTGTCACCCACAGAAATAACCGCAACCCCCACTACATATTCTTCACGATTTGCCACCCGCACAGGGGGAATGCCGATAATCTTGTTGCCTTTGCCTCTGGCCATCTCCGGCAACTCTTGCAGCGGGATAATCAACATACGGCCCTCCGTAGTTACCGCCACAATACGGTCACCGGCAACATCGTTGACGGCACAAGCCTGCAACACGCGTGCACCCTTGGGCAATTTCAGCAAGGCCTTACCCGATTTATTTTTAGCATACATATTTTCCAGTCGGGTCACAAAACCATACCCCGCATCACTGGCCAGTAAATACAAATCACTGCCTTTACCCGCAAGTACATCAACAAAACCGGCGGCATCGGGTGGCGTCACACGACCCGTCAGCGGTTCACCCTGCCCTCGCGCTGATGGCAACGTGTGCGCCGCAATGGAATACGAACGCCCACTGGCATCCAAAAACACCACCTGCTGATTACTACGGCCACAGGCCGCCGCTTTAAAATCATCACCGGCTTTGTAATTAAGGCTTGCCGCATCCACATCATGGCCTTTGGCCGCCCGAATCCAGCCCTTCTCCGACAACACAACCGTGACAGGCTCAGCACTGATCAATGCCGTTTCATCCAGTGCCTGCGCTGCACCACG